>CALFWI010000137.1 GCA_937928615.1 uncultured Saprospiraceae bacterium
TCTCGAAGGCCTTTTTGAGGACTACTTTAGTACAATCATTTTCTTAGCAGCAACACCAAAAGGTGTCACTAATTGATAATAATAAGTACCGTTTGGTAACTCGTTCGCACGTACCTCGATTTGTTGTTGCCCCTTTTCAAAGTTTCCTTTTTTAGTTTGAATCACTTGTCCCTGCATATCGAGAATATTTAATTCGATAGCTGCAGCTGCTGGTAATTCAAAACCAATGAAGGTACTGTTAGTGAATGGATTTGGTGTATTTTGTGCTACCTTAAATGTTGGCTGAAGGGTTGCACTCGCTTTTGCTTGCAAGGTGACGCCTAATAGGGAACCATCATTTTGGTAAGCTTCTGAAGCGGTAAAGTCTGCATTAATGTCTAAGAAAGACAATAAATGACCGCTCTTATTTACTTTAAATTGTAGCTTGAATAAATGCGCATTGTCGGTATTTTTGGTAGCCGTTGCATTGTGCCAACTAGTTACTAAATAACCTCGGTCTTGAAGGGCAAAACCAAAATTAGCTTTCGTAGCTACCCCATCTTTCAAGTCAACTAATTCTAAATCCGTGTATTTTAAGGTAAATTGATAGCCTTCAATATTTTCAAAATCAGTCGCATCAAATTCCACTTCTATCATCTCTCCTGCTGTGACTAATCTATCTGCTACTTCAATTTTCAAGTCTCCTTCTTTCGTTCTATCTTCTGCGGATAAGGCACTGGCACTAGCACTTCCGTTGATGTCTCCAACTTTTACCGCAATAAAATCTAAGTCAGGCATCGTTCCACTTAAGTTGTTGACTTCTATTTGCTCTGGAAAGTCTTCCGCTGAAGGATTATCCGTTGTAAAATCATAATCGGCTGCGACAAAACGCCAGCTGGTATTATCGTTCGGAAACGCTGTAGATAAATTCAAGATTAACTTTCTCAATTGAATAATATCAAACGTACTCACCTCTCCAGATGCATTCACATCCGCAGCGATATATTGGTAAGGAGAAGCAAATACTTCTTGCCCTAAAATATGCTTGGTTATTTTCACTAAATCAAAAGTGGAAATACCATTTAATACGCCATTCGTTTTGCTAGGTATCACGGTATAATTCGCACTTCCATTTACATTAAAAGCATAATTTCCGTTAGAAGGCGTCATCATATTTCTGTCATCCAGATTTTCAATCCCTACCGCTACATCTTGCACTGCCGACCCAAATTCTGTATAAATTTTACCAGAAATAGAACCACCTGTCAATGGACATACGCCTTGATTATCTTGAACAATAGTCGTCGTCAAACAGAAATCATAATTACCTGCTTCATCTATCACATAAATATGAATCGTTTGCGCGCCAATATAAGTACAGTTAAAGATGACACTCGTTGGCAATGCCAAAACACCTGCTAAATCGGATGGTGCTTCGTCAGAAAGGGACGCATGCCAAATTCGTAAATCTAATTTATCTTTTGGCGTACAGTTATCTGTACTATTTAAATCATAATCACTTGCCCAAATATCTACTTCTTTATTATCTCCCAATTCAAGCGTTAAACCAGCCAAGCAGTAAGGGCTTGGTCGTACACAATCTTTGAAAGTATAAATGTTTTCTGCCCCAGTTGAATTCCCACATCTATCTGCTACTCGCCATTTAACTTTATAGTTGGTAGCTGGCTCAACCGTCCAATCAAAAGTGGCGCTATTGCCACTGCCTTTAACTATATTATCCTCAAATATTTCCCAAGAGAAGACTAAGCTTTCGCTTGATGCGTCATTACAATCAGTTGCGCTAGCTGAGAAAGTTTTGGTGGCACTACAGCCCGTTGTGCCTGCGATGCAATCATCGACACTAGCCACTGAAACGATAGGTGCATCCGTATCTTCTACTTTCAAAATTTGCGTATAGGTAAAATAAGAAGCTGTACCATATTGGTCACTAGAGATTGTCTGGCTATTGACCACATCGCCTCTCACGTTTGAAATTCGATTGATATTAATCGGCTCGTCACCTGCTTTATATTTACACCAGTTGATAATATGATAGGTTCTAATTACTTTAAAACAAGCATCATTCACCACGTCAAATTGCTGGTCAGTAGATTCATAGGCCATTAAATCACAAGACCCGTTTTCAAGGATTATATCTGCTGCTGGTACACCATCGCCACAAGTGCCCGTCCAATCTACAGGTAAAGTTACCGACCAATCTGGTCGGTATTCGATGCTAATAAACTGTTCTGCCCATTGAGAGACATTGCCTTTTTGGTCTCTAGCTCTATATCGTCTTTTTGCTTTATAAACCCCACATTCTAAATCAATTAATTGGTATTGTTGCTCTATCGTTAAGTCTAAACAAGACAAATTATCCACACAAACAGAGAATGGCACCCCATATTTTCCGTTATATAAGTCGGCTAAATCTCCCGTTAAGGCTACCCATTCTGTATTATCGAATTGTTGGTCGGCATCGGTATCTGTAGGCGCGCCTAATTCTCCGTTATGGAAATTATCGCAATAGTCCCATTGATTTGGTAAAGCAACGCAAATTGGGTCAATTTTATCTGTAGCGACTACCTCCATCCAACAGAAATTAAAGTTGCCATTTTTATCAATAGCCAATAATTCTACCGTCACATTTTTGTCTAAATCACAACAAGTAAAATCAACAAACTCCGCCCAACCAGTTGGGTCTATATTTCCATTTAATCTATCTTTCACATAAGTATTGACACTGCCTTCCCAAGTGCCTGGCAAGCCACAAATTGCTCGTCTAACCAATATTTTTTCGATACCACAAGCATCCCAACTGCCGCCATCAATATCCACTGCTCTAATTCTAGATACATCATTGGATAAAGAAACGGTTAATTCATCTTGGCAAACTGCAGATGGCTTCGTGACATCGTCTAGAATAAAATATCGGTAACAAGTATCTTCTTTAATTTGCGTCAAACATTGGTCGTAAGCTCTATATCCTACTCGATAGGTACCTAATCCTAGTGCGCCCGTTTGACCTAAAGTATTCCCTAATTTTTGCCAAGTAGTTCCTGATAAAGATTCCACCGTAAACATAGCAACCTCTGGTAATAAATCACAGTTATCGGTAGCCGTTGGTGTTGAAAAAGCAACTGTTTTAGTACAATTGAAGCTAGGTAAATTTATTTTTTCGGCATTGGCTAAAGTATTAAATGCTGTACATTGTATAGTCGGCGCCAAAGTATCTGTGAATAAAATAGCTTGCGTATCAATTGGCATTGGGCCTGTACTGCCACACCAATCTACAATTGTCCAATAACGGAAATATTTCGCACCACAATTTGAAGGAATTTGTATATCTTCTTTATTTAAAATATAACTACAAACATAATTTTTAGTGCTTAATTCAATCGTATCTGTTGGCGTAAATACTCCGTTTCTTTGTAAGCCAACCATCAAACCTGGTCGGCCTGTTTTATTTAAATCCTCTACCGCATTCGTACCATCCTCACCACAACTTAAAGTCGCATCTGCTACTTTTACAATCTTGTCGATACCTGGACGCAATACTCTAACTGTATCTTTTAAAGTAGCGGTATTATTACAATTATCTGCCGCTAACCAAGTCACGATATAAGTCGTTGCATCGCAATCTTCTCTGACCGCATTAATTTTTGAAGTGCCTTGAAAAGTTACGGTCACATCCGCACAATTATCTATGGCGGTAGGTTGTGTGACCATCAAACCAGCTTCTGTCAAAGTTGGGTCACAGGCATAAATAGTATCTACAGAAGCTGCTTCCGTAAAAATTGGTGGCGAATTGTCATAGAACAACACACCCGTTGAACAGGTCGTCGCCTGTCTGCCATTATTACAAAATGGTAAATCTAAACTATCATAATAAACTCTAGTTATCTCGACAATTAAATTACTACTACAACTAGGAATTTGGTCTCTCGACAACATTGGATAATCTCCTCCTCTTCCCGTTCCTGCTGCTAATATTTTACCCGCTGCATCTTTGATTTTTATTTGATAATACATGGTATCCTGAATCGTATCACAAGTATTTTCTAAGACCATATCTGGCGTAATACTAATGGCACAAGCCGAACCAAAAGGAATCCGAACCTCATCATTACAAGTCAAGTTAGGAGCACTTACGGTAAAGTAAGTCAAAGCAGTTTTAGTTGTATCACCTTTCAATTTATAACTTACAAGGTAAGTTCCGATTGCAAATTTATCGGTAATGACCATGTTTTTATCCTTAGAAAGGCAAGTGTCCACACAAATTTTTCCTGCCGTATTTGAAATTCTAACAATGGTTGAATCATTGGTAATCGCACCACAGGCAGTGTTAATAGTTGCTGCACCAATCGTCATAGTAGCCATTGTTCCTTCACAGTCTAAGAGTGCATTCTGGATAGATGGTGGTGCTACTACAAGCGCTCTATTTTTACAGCTGACCCAAGAATTCCATCCTGTGCCTTTGGCATAATCACCATTGGTTTTGAAAATAAAGCTCAAACAACCAGAAGGGTTAATATTTGGCGAACAATTTGCTGCTACCCAACTGCCAAAAGCTTTTGAAGCACCTGCACCTGAACTTTTTCCTATTAATGGTGCCGTGTTGTTTTTTAAGGCCGTTAAATTTCCATCATAAGCCATTAAAGTGTCGCCAGGAGCTACATCAAACTCAACAAAAGCTACCTTAATCATCTCCGAAGAAGCAGAAGGACAAATAGCAATTGTGTCATTTCTAGGCTTGCCTGTAAAATCCTCGTATAATGGAAAATTAATGGCATCTCCGTCATCCATAAATTTGTTCTGAGCATCACAATCTTGTATCGTTATCGTAGTAGCCTGACTATCTTTTGGCATAAAAAAAATATCCGCAAAAAGCGCCGCATTCGTAGTAGTAGAAAGGGAATTGGTTGCTGTTTCAGCAGTGTTTTTTAGGTGGTTGTTGTTGGCAAAAGAGGGATAGACAATAAATACGCTTAGCGTTAGCGTCCACAAAAAAATCGAATTCATACAAGTACGGGTACAATACGCACCAGTACTTATCAATGATAAGTACAATTTACTGTTCATGGGAATTATTAAGTTTTGGTAAAAAGGTTTCCAGTTATGCTTAGTCAGCACCATAGCGTGTACTAAATACTCAATCTGGAAAAGTGTACTAATTTTTTAATTTGGATAGTTCAGTCTTCGCCCTGTCCTATTATCAGTGGGATAACCAATAATTGAAAAGGGTAACGGTAATAAAATCAATAGAATCTCGTAGGTTTGGTAGTGTACAGTAGGCAGTTAGCAGTTTACAGTGGGCAGTTGGCGATATGCTAACTGGTGACTGTTTACTGCAAACTGTAATTGGTCGCAATGGCGCCCATCGTAGGAGTTAAGTAATTTTTTCAGGTTCATAGGAAAATAAATTTTATCATCAACAAGACCTATTCAGTCAATGTGATGTATTGAGTGTTGGATTATAATTTTTATATAGCCTTAAAAAATGAACGAGTCAAATTTTAGGTATTCAAAAATAAAAGTAGTGTTAGTGTCAACTAACTATTTTTTATAAGTTGTAAATCTTTTGTGGTAAGTATCTTTATAAGTAAAGTAGGTATGGTATTTAAATACGTGACTGCAATATTGTCTTTTTTTTATCTAAAAGGCAAGTAATTCATAAAAATTCAATTTTAGAGAAAGTAGCCCTTTTTACTAGAAAAATTAATTAATATCTTATAAATCAATATTTTATACGCAAAAATCAGATTAAAATTATTACTAATAAATAATTTACTTATTTGTTTTTTATTAATTTATGACAATAGCCGACATTTAAAAATGTGTATTCATTTAATTATTAGCCTAGTTTTTCAGGGAACCGAAGTTCCCTTATACGGTACCAACATAATCAAAAAATTGCCACCAAAAACCGTGTTTCACTCGACTCAATCGGTCTTTCCACAAATATTTTTTTAATAAAAAACGATGTTTTTTCACATCTCCTGCTACATAATCATAGCCTAAAATAGCACATAATTCCCTTCCTGAATTAAATGGAATCCCCCACTTTTCTTGATAATTTTTGCTAATTTCAAACCCAGAAAAAGTGCTGTATACTAATGCTTTTTTTTCTTTAGACAAGGTACTAAATCTACCAACACTTGACGCTTTCACCGCTGCTGTTTCTTCGTGCTTCCATCCTTTCATGGCTGTTGGTTCTGCTCTTTTTTCATGTTTCGCAATCAATATTTCTGATTCAAAATCCAACGCTAAAAAAGCAAATAATTGCTTCAAGGTTTCCTTTGGTTCAGCGACCAAGTCTTCATATTTTAAATGGTAATAACGTTGATGTTGATGATTTCCCGTAGCTGCTGCCGTGTTAAAGACATAATAAGCCGTTGCTTGATACGCATTCATGCCTCTAGCCATTAGTGAGGTTATGGTATCATAAGGATTCCTGACCGTTTGAATTGCTTTTCCCGTTGGGAAATGCCGCAAGAAAGCAGTCATTCCTATGGCGTTAGCTGGTGTTTTAGCAATCCAATATTGTTTATTTTGCTGTTGTAAGGTGTGCTGAAAGAAGGCAGTGGTAAACGCTTGAAAAGTAGCCGACTTTTGTATTAATTGTTGTAATTCAGCGGCTTTCCAACCAAAGGCAGGTTGTAGTAAGTCCATCCCTTTTCGCAATTGCCAAGCATCTGTTTTAATGGTCGTTAGTAATTGATGCTTGTTTATTTCCCAGTTATCATACACTTGCGGAAAAGCAAAGAGCCCTGCCTCTGGCCCCGCAAATAATTGCGAATGCCGATTCAGTATGGTCTTTAATAAGGAACTGCCAGTGCTGCCCGAACAACCGATGAGTATTGCCAAAGTATTGCTATAATTAAA
>CALFWI010000138.1 GCA_937928615.1 uncultured Saprospiraceae bacterium
CGTTGAAAGTTAAAAATTGAAAATTATAAATTGAAAATTACAAATGACCGCTACTAGAAGAGCTTTTTTAGAATTGCATTTTGCTGTCTTTTTATATGGTTTTACCGCTATTTTAGGAGATTTAATTGACTTATCTGCTACAGTATTGGTTTGGTGGAGAGTATTGATTACTAGTATCAGTCTGCTATTTTTAATACGGTTTGGGCAAACGTTAAAAGGTATTCCTAGGAAATTATTATGGGAGTATATCGGGATTGGCATATTGATTGGCTTGCACTGGATTACTTTTTTTGCTTCGGTCAAATATGCCAATGCCTCTATTGCCTTAGTCTGTTACGCAACTTGTTCCTTTTTTACCTCTATTCTAGAACCTTTACTGACTAAAGCTAAATTCAAATGGTATGAACTGGCTTTAGGGGCTTTGGTTATTCCAGGTATGGCCTTAATCGTGCAAAGCCTGGAAGTCAATATGCTCATTGGTGTGTGGATAGGTTTATTTTCTACCTTATTAATTGCCCTTTTCTCTATTTTAAATAAACAAAGAATTCACGATTTAGATACCCCAACCCTTACTTTCATAGAAATGTCTAGTGCTTGGGTATTTATTAGTTTAGTCTTGCCTTTTTATTTTTATTGGAATCCTGAACTGTCTTTTTTGCCCTCTGCCTCCGATTGGGTTTATTTGATTATATTAGCTTTGGTTTGTACGACGCTAGCTTTAGTTTTAAATTTGCGTGCCTTAAAACATATTTCCGCTTTTGCTTCTAGTTTGACTTATAATCTAGAACCCGTTTATGGAATCATTTTAGCCATTGTTATTCTACAAGAAAATAAAGAACTAAGCCCTACTTTTTATTTAGGTGTTTTGATTATTTTAGCTTCTGTCTTTAGTTATCCTTTATTGAAAAGTCGTTTTGAGAAATAGAGGGTTAGAGGTATAAGGGTTCAGAGGTATAAAGGTATCGGGAATATCGGCTTTTAAGTGGTACGATTCTTTACTTGGACGAGCGTAGCTTATTTTCACCACGGAGGAACGGAGTCCGTAGAGGGCACGGAGTTCTTTTGATGCGTATTCACTTAATTTAAATTTATCGGAGAACTTACCAAAAATATTACTTGTACTCACCTTACTGCCTTTGTACCTTTACACCTCTATACCTCATTACCTTTAAACCTCTAAATTATGCCCCGATTTCACCTCATCGAATTTGAAGACCAACAATGGTTTCCTGCAACTATCCGCAATTACATGACGGATTTTTTACAGTTTGTGACCAATCAATTTGATTTGTTCAAAGGGAGTGTGCCTATTTTGCAAAAGGGACTGGAAAAAAGTGGGCAGACTCAAATTATTGACTTAGCTTCTGGCGGCGGCGGCGCTTGGTTAAAATTAGTCCAACATTTAGAGACGAGTCATCCTGATTTAACCATAAAACTTACCGATTATTACCCCAATCATAGAGCTTTTGAAAAAATGGTGCAAAAGGGGGATGGGCATTTTACTTATGAAAAAGAATCTGTCAATGCCTTACAAGTACCTAAAAATTTAAAGGGATTCCGCACGCAGTTTTTGTCTTTCCATCATTTCAAACCAGCAGACGCCCAACAGATTTTACAAAATGCCGTCGATAATCAAGCAGTCATTGGTATTTTTGAAGCGCAAAAGCGATCGGTTGCTCATTTTATTCAATTCTTCTTTTCGCCAATTAATGTGTTATTGATGACGCCGTTTATTCGACCTTTTTCACTTGGCCGACTCCTCTTTACTTACTTGATTCCAATTGTGCCTATTTTTGTTTGGTGGGATGGATTGGTTTCTGTTTTGCGAACTTATTCAGCAGCGGAAATGGAAGCGATGACGAAGGACTTAAAAAATGGAGATAGTTTTGAATGGGAGATTGGGGAGGTTAAAAATGGACCTGTGGTTAATTTGTACTTATTGGGGTATCCTAAAAAATAGTTTAAATAACGTTGGAAAATAACTTGAACAGCTTTAATTCGTGGGGGTAATAAATCCGTGGGGTATTAAATACAGAATGACCAACTTACTTTTTATCCGTTACTAAGCAACCGCTGGTAAAGTAAAAATCATTGTAGATCCTTTCCCTACTTTGGATTCCACCCAAATATTGCCGCCATAGTTTAAGACTATTTTCTTACAAGTGGCTAAGCCAATGCCATTACTATTCTTTTGTCTAGTACCAGAAAACAACTCAAATACTTTCTCATGTAACGTAACTGGAATCCCCTTTCCATTGTCTTTTATCTCAAACTGCATAAATCCTTTTTTGTCTTCCGCAACTAGTTTTTTATAGGAAATTTCAATTCTTGGCGTCGCTTCACTTCTATACTTTAATGCATTATCTATCAAATTTTGAAATACCTGACCTATTAAAGATTCATGCCCCAATACCTTAGGAAGATTTTTTTGAATCTTAATTTCTGGTTGTAAATCTTGAATTTTTTGATGTAATCTTTTTTTGGTGTCTTTTACTAATTCATACGTATCAACGATTTCTGGAGCTGGAAGCGCTTGGTCTAATCTTGACAGCGACAATAAATCATCAATCATCATAGAAAGCTTCTGCATACTTTGATTGATAAAGTTAAAAAATTGTTTATCATCGTCATCCCAATTATGTTTATGCTTCTTCTGTACTAAATCAATAAACCCACCTGTTACTTTCATTGGTGCTTTTAAGTCATGCGCCGCTATGTAAGCAAAATTTTGTAAGAGTTTATTTGAATCCGTTAATTTAGCCGCATAAGTTTCAATCTGCTTTTTCTGTTTAGTAATAATATTCTTTTGTTGATGTAATTTAGTATTCGTCTCTCGGATTCGCTCATTTTCTTTCTGTGCGCTTTTAATATCATCTATTGCCGCTTTCGTCGTATGAAATTTTTTATAGTAGACTAATGCCTCAGGGAATTGTTTATTCTTTTCATAAATAGTGGATAACAACTCGTAAATGACACAGGATTTTTTTTGTGTTTTCAGACTTTCCGAGATAGCTAAAGCCTTATACAAAGTTTCCAAGGCAAGCTCAACATTATGCTGTGCTATATATACATTTGCCATAGAAATATAGGTAGAAATAGAGGCATCACTAAGCTGATAATCTTCTCGAATCCTTAACGCTTTTCCTAAATAGGTTAAAGCATTTTCATAACTTTTCATTTGATAATAAGCACTCCCAATATCATGTAAATTCTTAGCTTTGAAGGGAATATTTGCGGCTTTAGCGGAGTTTTGCTCCGCAATTTGTAGGTATTTTATCGCATTATTATAATCTTTCAAACTTAAATAAGCTCTACCAACTCCGTTTAGCCCTCGGTTAATCATATCTACATTATCGAGTCTTTTACTTAATTCATAAAATGTATGGTGCTTTTCCAACATTATTTTAAAATTACCCAATGCCGCATTTATTTCTGCAATATGATAATAGGCTAGCATGTATAAATATTCTTGGTAAGGTTCTGTTGGACTGACGGTAAACTGCTTAATCGAAAAATGAAAGGCAGTCAGTGCGTTTTCTTTTTGACCAA
>CALFWI010000139.1 GCA_937928615.1 uncultured Saprospiraceae bacterium
AGGTTTTAAATTATGTATTGGCCATAAAGCAGAATTCATCAGTATTTGTAAGGCGATGCTCAAAACAGAAATCTATCCGGATTTTATTGCTGTGGATGGCGGTGAAGGAGGAACAGGTGCCGCACCTATAGAGTTCTCAGACTCCGTAGGCATGCCTTTTAGAGGCGCTTTAGCATTTGTCTATGATACCCTAGTTGGATTTGATTTAAAGCAACACATTAAATTAATTGCTTCGGGCAAAATTGCGACAGGGTTTGATATTTTAAGGGCACTTGCTTTAGGGGCAGATACATGTTCAAGTGCAAGGGCAATGATGCTAGCTTTAGGCTGTATCCAAGCGTTGGAATGTAATTCTAATTCTTGTCCAACAGGCATCGCTACTCAAGACAAAGAATTAATTAGGGGATTGGTGGTTTCCGACAAAGAACAAAAAGTCGCCAATTTCCATGCAGATACTATCCTCAGTTTTATCGAATTATTAGCTGCTGCAGGGGTAGAAAAACCAGAAGATATTACTAGAAGGTATTTATATCGACGAGTAAGCGTTCACGAAAGTCGACGTTTTGATGATTTTTATCCATATACGGAGAAAGGAGATTTATTAGAACGACCTTATCCAAAAGAATATCAACGTTATATGGATGAGGCGGCAGCTTTGCAATTTTAATTTCCCCGTAGTTTGGAAATTCATTTCCAAGAAAAAAAATTTCACCCGAAAATAAATTTCCAAGCTACGATATCACGCCAGTTATTAGTTTCATACAAAAAACAGCTTAAACAAACCGCTCGGTTAAGTTTACACTAAAAATTGATGGATATCAAAACCGTGCAATCTTTAAATTGTAAACTGTAAACCGTCCTTTGAAACTTAACTTTATGCAAAAGACAATCTTATTATTCAGTATTTTATCAATTTGTTTATTAATGGCTTGCCAAGAAACACCACCGCCTGTGTATAATTCCTATGAAGCATATCCTGTTTATGAAGGAACAGATTTAGGGTTAACTTTTACGTCTAAAAAAGCTATTTTTAAATTATATGCGCCACCTGCGGCTAAAGTCGTTTTACGTTTTTACGAAAAAGGAGAAGATGGAGAAGCAATCAAAGAAATAAATATGAAACGAGGCGAAAATGGTGTGTGGGAAACAGTTATCCATAAAAATGTAGAAGGGCAATATTATACTTTTCAAACTTTAATCAATGAAAAATGGGGCGAAGAAGTCCCCGATCCTTATGTGAAAGCAGTTGGCATAAATGGTCGCAGAGGGCAAGTCATTGATTTCGCTAAGACAAATCCATCAGGTTGGGAAAAAGATACTAAACCAGTTTTAAAAAATTCAACAGATATCATCCTTTACGAATTGCATGTCAGAGATTTATCAATGCACGAAAATTCAGGCATTCAAAATAAAGGTAAATTTTTGGGATTGACAGAAATGGGTACAAAAAGCCCTGATGGTGCAGCTACAGGCATCGACCACATTAAGGCGTTAGGTGTTACGCATGTACACTTACTGCCTTCTTATGATTATATGTCGATTGATGAAAGTAAGCTGGAAGAAAATAATTTTAATTGGGGATATGACCCCCAAAATTATAATGTGCCAGAAGGGAGCTACTCTACCAATCCTTATGATGGGGCAGTCAGAGTGAAGGAATTTAAGGAAATGGTAAAGACTTTACATGATAATGGATTACGAGTTATTTTAGATGTAGTCTATAACCATACAGGCGTTTCTGAAGGGTCTAACTTTAATCAATTATTACCTGGTTATTATTATCGCCAAAATAAGGAAGGTGGTTTTTCCAACGCTTCTGGTTGTGGTAATGAGACAGCGTCTGACCGTCCGATGATGCGCAAATTTATCATTGAATCTCTCAAACATTGGGTCAACGAATACCATTTAGATGGTTTCCGTTTCGATTTAATGGGCATCCATGATATTGAAACGATGAATCAAATAAGTACAGCTTTGCATGAAATCGACCCAAGTATCTTTATTTACGGAGAAGGTTGGACAGCGGGAGACACACCACTATCAGAAAATGACCGAGCTATAAAAAAATATACGCATCGAATGAAAGGCGTTGCAGCATTTAGTGACGATATTAGAGATGGCTTAAAAGGAAGTGTTTTTGATGCACCCGACAGAGGTTTTGCTAGTGGTAAACCATATATGGAGGAAAGTGTCAAATTTGGTGTCGTTGCAGCTACGCAACATCCACAAATCAATTACGAAAAAGTCAATTACTCCAATGAACCTTGGGCAGCCCAACCGAATCAGACAATTAGTTATGTGTCTTGCCATGATAATCATACCCTTTGGGACAGGTTAATTAATTCCCAACCCAATGCGAGTGAAGCAGAAAGAATTAAAATGGCCATTTTAGCCAATACCGTTGTGTTAACTTCTCAAGGTATTCCTTTTTTACATGCAGGCGTAGAAATGCTACGAACAAAAGGCGGTGAAGAGAATTCTTATAAATCTCCCGACGCCATTAATCAATTAGATTGGTCGAGAAAGACCACTTATCCACAAGTATTTAAGACTTATCAACAATTAGTTCAATTACGAAAGAATCACCCTGCTTTCCGAATGCCTACGACAGCAATGATTCAGCAGCATTTAAAGTTTATGGATTTTCCAGAAGGTAGTTTATTAGTCGGCTATACCATTTCGGGGAATGCCAATGGCGATAGTTGGCAAGATATTTTAGTAGTGTTCAATGGAAATCAAGTAGATAAACCGCTTGATTTACCAGCAGGAAATTGGACAATGGTGATGCGAGGCGGAGAAATAAATGAAGCTAGTAAAATTAAAGCTAAAAATCAGGTAAAGATACCTGCTAGTTCGGCGATGATTTTTTATAAGTCTTAAAATTTACAACTTAGTTTGATAAATTGCTGTTAATATGCCTAGGTAAAACTGGTAGCACTTTCGATAGCTATCGAAAGTGCTACCAGTTTTACAATACAAAAAAATCAATCATACAATACATGAGAATCGCAGCATATAGGAAAGCCCATTTTAATGCGGCGCACAGATTACACAACCCAAAGTGGTCAGCAGAAAAAAATAAAGCAATTTTTGGCGTTTGTAACAACCCCAATTATCATGGACATAATTATGAATTAGAAGTAAAAGTAGTAGGAGAAGTAGACTCAGAAACAGGTTATTTAATTGATTTAAAAATCTTAAAAGATTTAATCAAAGAACATATAGAAAATCGGTTTGACCATAAAAATCTAAACTTAGATGTAGCAGAATTTAAGCATTTAAATCCAACTGCTGAAAATGTATGCTATGTAATTTGGCAAATTCTCCGAACAAAATTAGAAGAGCGATTTGAACTAACCGTTCGTTTATATGAAACACCGAGAAATTACGTAGAATACCCAGCGTGACGAGTTGCGAATTTTGATAGCATTAAAGCGTTCATTCAAACCAGTTTTGAAAAAATCATTGCTATTTTAAATTAATTCTATCAAAACCCGCAACTCACAACCCGCAACTCGCAACTTTTCCTTCACCTTTCCTATCTTTGTCCCCCTACAATAAAAAACACCCGAAATGGAAAATTTCCCGTACGTACATCGAGATATAAGTTGGTTATCGTTTAATTATAGAGTTTTGCAAGAGGCAAAAGACCCTGCCGCACCACTATTTGAACGCATCAAATTTTTAGCAATTTATTCTAATAACTTAGATGAATATTTTCGCGTGCGAGTAGCTCAGCATAGGAGTTTATTGCGAGTAAATAAAAAGACGAAGAAGAAATTAGAATACGACCCGAAGGAATTATTGAGCCAAATTAAAAAGATTGTTAATAGTCAGCAGGAGGAGTTTAGTGATATTTTCGAAAATCAGATTGTTCCCGAGTTAAAAAAGTATAAAATCCATTTATTGCGTCGTTTAGATTTAAACAAACGACAACAAGAGTTTGTAGACAATTATTTTCAGGCCAATCTATTGCCTTTCGTCCAGCCTGTATTATTATTAAAACATAAAATTCGTCCGTTCTTAAATAATGCGGCGCTTTATTTGACCATTCGAATGCAAGATAATGATCCTAAGATTGCGGCAGAGCGATATGCGGTTATCAAAATTCCTTCTGATCATTTACCTCGATTTATCCATTTACCTTCTTCTTCTCCTGGTCGAAAAGATATCATTATGTTGGATGACATTGTTCGACATAGTGTACAATCGTTATTTCCAGGTTATGAAATCCAAGATACTTATTCTATAAAAATCACTAGAGATGCAGACTTGTATATCGAAGACGAATTTTCGGGTGACTTGGTTAGTAAAATAAAAAGTAGTTTAATTAAAAGAAACGTTGGTCCTCCATCTAGATTGGTGATTGATAGAGAGATGCCAAAAAATCTACGAGACTTTTTATTAGACACTTTCCATTTAGAGAAAAGAGGTATTTTAGTAGAAGGACGCTATCATAATAATTTTGATTTTTTTAAATTTCCAGATTTTGGCTTAACCAGTTTAAAAAATATCCCTTTTCCTCCCTTGCCTTATAAGCCATTGGAACAAGCTAGAGATTATTTTGCCGCTATTCGGTCCAGAGACCATTTAGTCCATGTACCTTACCAGTCTTACGAATCAACGGTTCTATTTTTTGAAAAAGCAGCAGCCGACCCAAATGTTACACATATCAAAATCATTCAATATCGAGTAGCAGGAAAATCTAGGATTATGAATGCCTTGATGAAAGCGGTAAAAATGGGGAAACAAGTTACTGCCTTTATTGAGTTAAAAGCACGATTTGACGAAGAAGCCAATTTAAAATGGGGAGAAATTTTAGAAAAAGCGGGCGTAGATGTACATTATAGTTTTCCAGGTTTAAAAGTACATTCTAAATCTGCGTTAATTATTAGAAAAGAGCGAGAAAAAACGAAGTTGTATGCCTATATGAGTACAGGGAATTTCCATGAGGGCACCGCCAAAGTATATAGTGATTTAGGCTTATTTACAACAGATAGAAGGATTACGCTAGAAGTCTCTCGTTTGTTCTCCTACTTAGAAACGGTCAAAATGACCAACCAAGAATACAAACATTTATTGGTCGGACATTTTGGTTTATTAGAAAGCTTAATTGCGATGATTGACCGAGAAATTGAACATGCTAAAGCAGGAAAAAAAGCCAAAATCGTCTTAAAAATGAATAGTTTACAAGATGAAGAAATGGTGGAAAAGTTATACGAAGCCAGTAATGCGGGGGTCAAAATAGATTTAATTATTCGAGGAATTTGTTCTTTAGTACCTGGTAAAAAAGGTTGGAGTGAAAATATCAATTGTATCAGTATAGTTGACCGATTTTTAGAACACGCTAGAATTTTTGTTTTTCATAATAATGGAGAAGATGCCATTTATTTGTCTTCCGCCGATTGGATGTCGAGAAATTTACGTCGAAGAATAGAAACTGCTTTTCCTATTTATGATGAAAAGGTAAGAGCTGAAATTCAAGAAATGCTTAGAATTCAATTATCCGATAATGTAAAAGCAAGAATTATTGACGAGGCAGATGAGAATGAATACACCCAAAATGATATGGATTTAAGTATCCGTTCACAGGTGGAATTGTATTATCATTATAAGCGGCAGGGGGAACAGTAGTAATCAGTTGATTGATTATTAGTTGATTTGTAATGACCTCCTTAAAATCGAGTCAACAAATAATTAATAATCAATCAACTTTTACCTGAGAATTTCAATCAGGACAAAGAGATTCTTAAAAAAATCTCAATAAAAAGACACTTTCCTTGCAAATTGGCAAATCTCGTTTTACATTTGTACTTCATGTTAAGTTATACAACGACATATAATTCATTCATTCCTACTCGCAGTCGCCGCGTTCGTCGTCGCCCATAGGGCGCATATCTTAACATATCATCCTACCAAGGGGAGGATAGGTCATCACCTATACTTCTTTCCAACCAAGTAAATAGCCATAATATCTAATACTATTATAAGTCTTTATGCCTTTGTGTGAATACTTATACCCATTTTTAGCAAGTAGCGAAAACTACTGCTATTGGGGCTAAATATTTTTTTGATAAAATGAAGTCATTTATCGTAGAAATTGCTAAGGAACAGCATTTCAAATATGCAGAACCGATTTGTCAATTAATCGAAGAATCTGCTAAACAAAGAGGCACAGGTATCGCCAAACGGAAACCTGAGTACGTCATTAAAAAAATGGCCGCAGGAAATGCTATCATTGCCTTATATGGCGATGAATTAGCAGGTTTTTGCTACATCGAAGCTTGGGACCACGGCAAATACGTCGCTAATTCAGGTTTAATTGTCAATCCTAAATTTAGAAAAAATGGATTGGCTAAAAAAATAAAAGCCAAAGCATTTAACCATGCTAGAGCAACTTACCCTACAGCTAAAGTTTTTGGCATCACGACTAGTTTAGCGGTCATGAAAATTAATTCTGATTTAGGCTACAAACCTGTTACTTTTTCAGAATTAACGCAAGATGACGCCTTTTGGAAAGGTTGTCAAAGTTGCCCTAATTATGATATTCTCCAAAGGAATGAACGGAAACTATGTCTTTGTACAGGTATGTTAGCGCCTTCTCAAGAAGAAGCTATGAAATTAGATTTAAGTCATCAAATTGTGAATAACCCTGTGAGTTAACTAATCACTATTCACCAATCACCAATCACTAATGAGTAATAATAAAGTAGTATTAGCCTATAGTGGCGGTTTAGATACGTCATATTGTGTTAAATATTTATCGAAAGAAAGAGGTTTAGAAGTCCATGCTTGCATTGTTAATACAGGCGGTTTTTCGGAAGAAGAATTAAAAGAAGTAGAAGAAAAAGCTTTCTTTTTAGGGGCTAAAACTTTTAAGATTATCAATGCCGTACCTGAATATTATAAAAAATGTATTCGGTATTTGATTTATGGTAATGTCTTACGAAATAATACGTATCCATTATCGGTAAGTGCGGAGCGAATGTTTCAAGCATTAGCAGTTGTCGAACACGCCAAAGAAGTGGATGCAAAATATGTGGCGCATGGAAGTACAGGCGCAGGGAACGACCAAGTAAGATTTGATTTAGTATTCAATACGCTAGGCAATGATTTAGAAATTATCACGCCTATTAGAGATATGCAATTGTCTCGACAAGAAGAAATTGAATACTTAAAAAAGCATGGCGTAGATATTAGTTGGGAAAAAGCTCAATACAGTATCAATCAAGGAATTTGGGGAACAAGTGTTGGTGGAAAAGAGACGTTAACATCTGACCAATCTTTACCAGAAGAAGCTTATCCAAGTCAACTAGAAAAGCGAAAGGCGAAAGAAATTACCCTACATTTCAAAAAAGGAGAGCTTAAAGGGATTAATGGTAAAAATTACCGAGACCCTGTTCGAGCGATTCAGTATTTACAAAAATTAGCAGGCCCTTTTGCCATTGGTAGAGGAACGCATGTAGGAGATACGATTATTGGGATTAAAGGTAGGGTTGGTTTTGAAGCAGCAGCCCCCTTAATTATTATTAAAGCCCACCATTTATTAGAAAAGCATACTTTGACTAAGTGGCAACAATACTGGAAAGAACAGTTGGCGAATTGGTATGGGATGTTATTGCACGAAGGGCAATACCTCGACCCTGTGATGCGAAATATTGAAACTTTTTTAGAAGATACGCAGGAAACCGTAACAGGAAAAGTCATTGTCAAATTAATGCCTTACCGTTTTGAATTGCAAGGTATTGAATCGGAACATGATTTAATGAGTAACGCATTCGGTAGTTATGGGGAAATGAACAAAGGATGGTCAGGTCAAGATGTGAGAGGTTTCACGAAAATTTTAGGAAATCAACCTAAAATTCATCAGTTGGTCAATAAGAAAAAAGA
>CALFWI010000140.1 GCA_937928615.1 uncultured Saprospiraceae bacterium
ATAAAGGGATCGAATTAACGATTGAACGTTTTTTTAGCAAGGGTTTTTATAGTTTAATTACCACCTCCATTTTTGATTCTAAATATAAAGGTAGCGATGGTATTGAACGGAATACCGCTTTTAATAATGGCTATGTCGTCAATGTTTTAGCAGGTAAGGAATTTAAGTTTAAACCAGCAAGTCGCTATACTTTTACTTTTGATACAAAACTAACAACAGCAGGTGGGAGATATTATACGCCTACAGATTTGGAACAATCTAAATTAGCAAAAAGAGAAATCAAACAAGAAGCATTGACTTATGCTGAGCGATTTGACCCTTATTTCCGTTTTGATGTAAAATTTGGGTTTAAAATGAATAGTAAAAAACGTAAAGTCTCTCATCAATTTTTTATGGACATTCAAAATGTAACCAACCGAGACAACATTTTTGCTCGACGCTATAATCGTCAAACCAATCAAGTGAATAATGCTTATCAATTAGGCTTTTTTCCTGATTTTATGTATCGGATTCAATTTTAGACAGGATAACAGGATTAGATAGGATGAACAGGATGCTCTGCATTGAATTTCCATCTAAACTTGTTAGCTCCTAAAGATTTGTTACCTTAGATTTATAAATGACCTCTATATTTTATTATTAACACCTAGGACTATCCTGTAAATCCAGCATAATCCTGTTATCCTGTAAGATTATGACACCAGCACTTGTTTTTTCTCTATGCAGTAAATTAGTTCTACCACAATGGTTATTAATGATTGTGGCACCAAAATGGAAATGGACGCAAAAATTAGTCGCTTCTCGGATAATTCCTTTTATACTAGCGATTGTCTATGCTTATTATATTCTCACTTCTTTTGGTAGTGCAGAAGGAGGAGGATTTGGAACGTTAGAAGAAGTCATGCAATTATTTACGGTAGAAGGTGCGGTTTTAGCAGGTTGGATTCATTATTTAGCGTTTGATTTATTAATCGGAAGTTGGGTATTGACAACAGCTCAGAAAAAAGGCATTCATCATGCTTTGGTAATTCCTTGTCTAATAGGTTGTTTTATACTCGGTCCAATTGGATTCTTAGTATTCTGGGCAATTTGTAAATTTCAAGAATAGAAGTTATCAACATAGTTATCCACAAAATGTTCATAAGTGTGAATTAATAGTAGCTTAGGTTGCTAACCTGAGTAGTAGTTAAACTATCAGAAACGCTATTCAGGTTGGAAGCCTCAGCTATTTAAAAAAATAGTCAATGACAATTTTCAATAAATCAACCAAGGCTTTAGAATGGTGTACTTGGGCAAATCTCAGTATGTTAGCCTTTTGCTTAATTGCCATGCTAGTAGACGACCGTATGTTATTAGGCGAAAATGTTTGGCTAAAGCCTACAAAATTTGCAGTTTCTATTGCTGTTTATTGTGTAACAATTGCTTTATTACTTCAAGTTTATCCTTACACTGACACCTTAAAAAAATGGTTATCCAGAATAATTGGCTGGGCATTAATTTTAGAAATTCCGTTAGTCATGGTACAGGCAGGAAGAGGAGTTCGGTCGCATTTTAATGCAGAGACGGCCTTTGATGCAATGGTTTTTGGTTGGATGGGCATTTTAATTTTGATTAATACCTTGGTCTTGTTCTACCTCAGATTTACGGCTTTTTTTAAAAAATTAGAGACAACCATATTAATGCAACGAGCTATCCAATTTGGTTGGGTAGGCATGATTGTTTCGATTGTAGCTGGACAAATAATGATCGCTAATATGGGGCATTCCGTTGGTATTCCAGATGGTGGTGCAGGGATGCCCGTTACGCATTGGAGTACAGAAGGAGGAGATTGGCGAGCGGTTCACTTTTTAGGCATGCATGGTATACAAATACTGCCTTTACTAGCTTATTTTTTGGGACAGCAGCATTGGAAAAATAGTCAACTTATTATCTGGGGAGTAGGCATTATTTATCTAGCCTTTATTGGTTGGCTTTTTATACGAACGCAGGCAGGAATTCCCTTTTTGACTATTTAAAGGCTAACAGCACAACATGATAACAGTAACTAACGAGAAGGATAAATGGAAATACATAGGATTTAATGATACTTGGTTTAGTATTATTGGTATTCCAATTGTCACGCTTTTTCTGAACCTTCTTTTCTTTAATGAATTGGATGAAACTTGGTTCATGTTTGCCAAAAGGCTTTTCGGCGGGCTTTCCTTTACCGCAATGTTTTGGCTAGGCTTAAGATATTCCATGTCCTTTTTACGGAAAAAGTATGAGGGATTTGAACATACAATGAAAAGATTGGTACTTATTGCCTTGCTCATTGTATTCGTTGCACCTCTCGCAGGAGGATTGTTAGATTTTATATTAGACCATCTCGCCGAATGGACCAATTATGAACGAGCGTATCAAGATGGCACTAAAAACAAGATATTACCTACTTACTTTGCCTGCTTTTTTATGATAGCCGTCTACGAAGCCATTTACTTTTATTACCAACTCAAGCAATCTATTGAAGAAAAAGAACAAGCCAAACAAGCACAAATTCGTTCAGAGTTAGCAGGTTTGCGTAATCAGGTCAATCCACACTTCCTTTTTAATAGCATGAATACGCTGATGAATATTGTGTTAGAAGACCAACAATTGGCCCTTAGTTTTTTAAAAAAATTATCCAAAGTCTATCGTTACGTTTTAGAAAATAGAGAAGCACAAACAATTCCATTGAGTCAAGAATTGGACTTTATTCATTCTTATGTTTTTTTACAAAAAGAACGTTTCAAAGGAAATCTAGAGGTAAATATTGATATTACTGACCAACATTTAGACCAGCATATCATCCCCCTCAGTTTGCAGATTCTATTTGAAAATGCAATTAAACACAATATCATTTCTAGAAGAAAGCCGCTATTAATCGAAGTATTAGTAGCCAATGGAAAATTGATGGTTCGCAATAATTTACAGCGCAAAGAACAAGTAATGGATTCCACCAAAGTTGGTTTAGAAAATATCAAAACCCGCTATCATTTTTTTACAGAGGAAACCGTCGATGTGAAAGAAGATAAACAATATTTCGCTGTAGCGATTCCGCTATTGGTAGCTTAAATTCCTTTATACCTCTGAACCTTTATACCTTTATACCTCTGAACCTCTAAACCTCTGAACCTTTGAACCTCTAAACCTCTGAACCTTTATACCTTTGAACCTCTAAACCTTTATACCTTTAAGCATGAAAATACTAATCATAGAAGACGAATATCACGCCCAAAAATATTTAGGGAACCTCTTAAAAAAAGTCATTCCGACTGCCCAAATCTTAGAGTTGCTAGATAGTGTAGAAGATGCGGTAGATTGGTTTAAGCATCATCCTTCGCCCGATTTAATCTTTATGGATATTCAATTGGCAGATGGTTTAAGTTTTAGCATTTTTAAGAAAGTAGAAGTAGACGCACCCGTTATTTTCACGACTGCTTTTGACCAATATACCCTACAAGCATTTAAGGTGAATAGTGTTGATTATTTATTAAAGCCAATTGACGAAATAGACTTGCAAAAAGCCGTCGATAAATACCAACAAATTTATGGAACGAATACTACTTTTAATCAAGCAAGCTTAGTAAAAGTGATTAATAGTTTTCAGCAAAAAGAAAATTTTCGACAGCGTTTTTTAATCAAACAAGGAAAGGATTTTATTTATTTACCTGTAGAAGAAATTGCCTATTTGTACTCCTCGGATGGCATGACTTTTATTATGGATATACATAAAAAACGGCATTTATTAGACACCACTTTGGATGCTATTGAGCGAGAATTAAATCCGAAAAATTTCTATCGGATTAGTCGCAAACAAATTATTCACATTCAATCCGTCTCCAAAATTTTTGCTTATTTCAATCACCGTTTAAAATTAGCGTTACAACCAGAAAGTAAGGTCGAAGCGATTGTTAGTCGAGAACGTGTAAAGGATTTTAAAGCTTGGTTAGACAGATAACACACTGTTCAACCTATTTTTATGACAGTTCACCGCTTTATCAAAGTTTTCAAGTACATATCGTCGTAATTTTAGTCAACACTAACCCCCGACTAAAATTTAAAGTTATGATGTCTTTTATACAATCTCAAAAATTTAGAGCAGGCCTACCGACCGTTTTATTCATTACCTTTTTGTGGTTACTAATTGCCGTTTTTGAAGTAAGCTTTGATTATTTGAATTTTCTTCAATATGGCCTATTTCCAGCAGATTATGATGTTTGGATTGTACTAAAAGCTGAATTAGCAGGTGTTGGAGTAGCTGCTTTTTTAGCGGGTTGTTTATTTGTTTATTGGGTCAAAGATAATTTTCAAAATCATTGCTATGGAAAAGTCTTGTGGCATATTTTCGGTTATTACAATGTCATTTTCTTTTTTGCTATAGTGATTGCCGCTGCCATTCATAAATGCGAAATGAATGATTTATCAGGCATCAATGGGAATATTCTTGCAGGGGTTTGGGAATATATTTTAGCCTTAAAATTCATTCGAGCCTACTTTTTTTGGGCAATTGTTTCTTTGCTGACGATGATTACCTTACAAGTCAATGACAAATATGGAGCAGGTGTATTTTGGGCTTTTTTAAGAGGCGACTATTTTCAACCCAAAAAGGAAGAACGCATTTTTATGTTCTTAGATTTAAGAGGCTCAACGACCATTGCAGAAAAAATAGGAGAAGAATTGTATTTCGATTTCATCAGAGATTTTTTCAAAGACGTTACGCCAAGTATTCTGGCAAATAAAGGTGAAATTTATCAGTATGTTGGGGATGAAGTAATCGTCAGTTGGAAAAAAGAAAACGGCCTAAAAAACGAACGCGCGCTAAACTGTTTTTTTGAGATAGAAAAAGCCATTACCGACAAAGCGCTTTATTACTTAGAAAAATATGGTGTGATGCCTTCTTTTAAAGCAGGTTTGCATATTGGAACCGCAATGATTGGAGAAATTGGCGTCATCAAAAAAGACATTGCCTTCTCAGGTGATGTATTAAACACGACTTCTAGGATTCAAGCTCGATGCAATGAATTTGGGGTCGATTTATTGGTTTCTGAGGAATTAATGGACGCCTTAAATTTATCACTATCGGGCTATTACTCACAAAAAATAGGCGAGGTAACGTTAAGAGGAAGAGCCAAAATGGTTACTTTATATACTGTATCAAAACTTGATGTAATCAAAGAAAATAGTCCATTTATCAAACGTAAACGAATTTGGGATTTTGCTTTTTGAAATAAGTAATTTAAGTTGTGGACAACTGGTAGTATGTCGATAGCTATCGGCATGCTACCAGTTTATTCCAATGCTCCGTAAATTGAGTTAAGTAATTTAAGTTACTTTCAGAAGGCCTAAGAGCGCTTCACTTTAATACTACAACCAATCGCTTTAGTAGTAGTTGTTTCTGGTGTTTTACCAGCCTCCAAAGCAGCGATTGCCGCTTCTACATATTTAGTCGTTACAGCAGCGGCATCTTGTGGATTATTATCTAAAGCACCAATATATTGTACTTTTCTATCTGCATCTAATAAATAAATATGCGGTGTTCGAGTCGCACCATAAGCAGGGTAAACTTCTTGCCCATCGTCCAATAAATAAGCAAACGGAAATTCTTTAGCTTCAGCCCGTTGCTGCATTTTTTCAAAACTATCGCCTGCTTTTACCGCTGGGTCATTTGGATTAATGGCAATAACAGGATACCCTTTAGCAGCATATTTATTATGAAATTCGATGATTCGTTGTTCGTACATGACTGCATACGGGCAAGTATTGCAGGTAAAAATGACCACGTATCCTTTCGCATTTTTATAATCTGCCAAAGAAACGGTCTTACCATCAATGTTTTTTAAGGCAAAGTCTGGTGCCGTATCGCCAACTTCGAGGCCTGCTCCACTTTTTGTACTATTCGTGGCTGCGACAAATAAGCCAATGGTAGCCACTAATAAAATAGCTAAGTTGAATACTTTTTTCATGATTTAAGAAATTTATATAAGTTGATAAATTGTTGAAGTATTAAAGAAAAGGCGTAATAATTCCCTCTAATTCTGCGAAGCTTTCAAAAGCCTTTTCGTAAAATTTATTGGTATCTCCTTTATACACAACCGTAGCGGGAATAGCTCCTGACCAAGCAGGATTGACTTTATCGACCCAACTGTTGGCGTCAGGGTCCGTCAATACTAAAACGGTAGATTGTAAATTGTTTTCTTTTAAAAACGGTTTTAATTTCGTTTCTAACTGTTTAGGAAAATCTAAACTAACCAAAATAACTTTTACGTTTTGAGTAGCGTATTTTTCTGTCAATGCCTCAAAATAAGGCAATTCTTTGACGCAAGGTGCACACCAAGTTGACCAAAAATTAATGACATAGGTCGTGTCATTATATTGTTCAAAAATAGGCGCTAAATCTTCAAACCGTTCATAAATTGGGGGTAAACCAGGGATTCTTTTAATGCTTGTACTATTTGATACAGCCCTTTCTACTTTTGCTGTTTTTGTATTGCCTGACTCTTGGCAAGCATTTAGAAAGAGGATGGCTAGAAAAAGGGTAAAAATTATTTTTTGCATAAATCACTTTTGTGAAATGTAAATAGGGAAAGCCTTACTTTTGCATTCGATTATAAAACGTTGACTATTCGTCAATAATTGTCAAATCTAAGAAATAGACAGGCATTGTCCTGTTTCAATCCTTATAATAATGGAAACCATTCTTTCGTATTTTCCCGATTTAAGTGAAACGCAGCAAAATCAGTTCCAACAATTAGAAGCACTTTATAAAGATTGGAATCAAAAAATTAATGTCATCTCTCGAAAGGACATTGATAATTTATACATTCGACACGTTTTGCATTCCTTGGCCATTCCACCTGTGGTCCGTTTTCGGGATGGCGCAGATATCTTAGATTTAGGAACAGGCGGCGGTTTCCCAGGAATTCCTTTGGCTATTTTATACCCTAAAGTTAATTTCACTTTGATTGATGGTACTCGTAAAAAGATTACGGTCGTACAAGAAATTGCAGAGGCCTTAGGTTTAACAAATGTAACTGCTCGGCAAATTCGGGCGGAAGAAATCAAAGGAAAATTTGATTTTGTCGTGACTCG
>CALFWI010000141.1 GCA_937928615.1 uncultured Saprospiraceae bacterium
CGAATTAATGAAGGTAGTCAAACTTTCGGCGTAGATTTAAATCGAAATTATGGGTTTAATTGGGGCATTGATGATACAGGGTCCTCTACTGACTCTGCAAGTGATGTTTATAGAGGAACTGCTCCGTTTTCTGAACCAGAAACACAAGCCGTCAGAGATTTTTGTGTACAACATCAATTTAAAATTTCCTTAAATTATCACGCCTTTTCTAATTTGTTGATTATCCCTTGGGGCTTTGACAATACCCTTACTCCCGACGATGCTTCTTATCGAGCATTGGGGAATAAAATGACAGAACAAAATAATTATTTGATTGGCACAGGCTTGGAAACAGTTGGTTATTTAGTAAATGGAGATAGTGATGATTGGATGTATGGAGAACAAACTACTAAACCAAAAATATTGTCTATGACCCCAGAAGTTGGTCCAGGTTCTTTTGGTTTCTGGCCGCCTGCCTCTGCTATTGATGGTTTGAATAAAGAAAATTTATGGCAAAATCTTGCTGCCGCAGGTTTATTAAAAGCTTATGGCGAAGTAGTTGATTTAAACCCTACAAGGCTCGAAAAGGCACAAGGAACGCTTCATTTTAATGTCCAAAATATTGGTCTAGAAAATGGTACGTTTACAGTTAATATTCAATCTCAAAATCCAGATTTATTAATTGTTAGCGAACCAATAACGGCAACGCTTGATCATTTGGATACCACTAGTTTTTCGATTGATTATGAAATCTTAGATGCGACTGCGCTTTTTCAAAAATTTGATTTTGAAGTCCTTATTAATAATGGTGCTATTGAAAGAAAAAGTACCATCACGAAAGAATACTTCTCCACCGCTTTTAGTCATCTATTTTTAGATGCTATTACGGATTCTTCAATTGCCGATTGGACGATAACGAATGGTTGGGGACTCACTGACCAGACTTTTTTCTCTGCCAATCATAGTTTTACAGATAGCCCTAATGGCAATTATCCTGATAACCATGTTTCTTTTATTGAACTTAACGAATCCATTGATTTACAAGATGCTGCGGCTGCCATGTTAAGATTCCAAGGCAAATGGGCATTGGAAACCAATTACGATTATGTGCAATTATTTATCAGTACCAATCAAAAGGATTATACCCCGCTTTGTGGTAAATTCACCGTCTCAAATGGTATAGGAGAACCCGCATATAATGGCATTCAAGAAAGTTGGATCTTAGAAGAAATTGATATTTCGGAGTACGTTGGGCAAGCAGTTACTTTCCGTTTTGAATTAAGAAGTGATGATTTTGTGAATGCAGATGGCTTTTATTTTGATAATTTCTCCGTAGATATTATTGCCAATGACGCAGGTACTACTGCTATTGCCGAACCGAGTCCTTTTATAGAAAACGTCCTACAAATTACGCCGAATCCTTTTTCAGATAATGTTACCATTTCTTTTGATTTAGTAGCAAAAACGACTGATTTAACTCTTCGCTTATTGAATACCTTAGGGCAGGAAGTAGCCGTACAATCTTTAGGCGTTTTAAATAAAGGCAATCATACTATTAATTGGAAGCGGCTTGAATTAAAGAATGGGTTTTATTTCTTGCAATTACAGGATGGACAGCAACGGTCTATTAGTCAGAAGGTTTTGAAATTGAAATAAAGCCTATTTTAACTTATGTTTTGTCAATATCATTTTTTTTCTTTATTTTTATAGAAAAAGCAACCAATGTCTGTAGCATTAGCCATACCAAAACATACATTAGAATTCAAAACAGTAGCTGAGTTTGAGACTTGGGTGGAAAATAAGTCCCACCTTAATGACAAACGTTTTGAATTTGTAAATGGGAAAATCATTGAAAAATCAGGAATGAAACAAGAAGAATTTTTTATTGCCCAATTTTTAATGCGTTTATTTGTTAAAACAGAAGCTTATGCCAATGGCGGTGAATTAATTGTGGAGTCAGATAGTCACATTGATAACAAAAGAAAAAGAATTGCCGATATTGGATATTTTACAAAAAAACAAATTAAAGAAGCTAGAAAAGGTAAAAAATTTGCTCCTGCACTAGCTATTGAAATATTATCTCCCAATGAAAAATTAGAAGAAATTGCAGATAAAATTCAAGATTATTTTGATGCTAAAGTTCAATTAATCTGGTATATTTTCCCTAAACAAGAACAAATCTATGCCTTTACTTCTCCAACTGAATTAAAAATTTATAAAGGCAAAGACATTTGTAGTGCCTCCCCTGTTTTGACGGATTTTTCCTTTAAAATAAATGACTTGTTTGCTGATAATTAATCAGTCAGCATCAACTCATCCACCACCTTCCGCACGCCCGTAGTCGCCTTCTCTGCCAGCACTTTCAAATTATTACTTCGGCCCAATTCATAATTAATCGTTGGTTTGGGGTCAATATAATAAACAGGAATGTCATCTGGCGCATAATCTACCAAACCTGCCGCAGGATACACTTGCATAGACGACCCAATCACCATGACTATATCAGCCGTCATTACCTCCGCTGCTGCTTTTTCTAGCATAGGGACCATTTCTCCAAACCAGACAATATGTGGTCTTAATTGATACCCATCCTTGGCTTTATCCCCCACTTTAATATCTTCCGTACAATCGTAAATGACCGTATCATCCAAAATTGACCGCATTTTGGTTAGTTCGCCATGCAAATGAATGATGTTGCTACTACCGCCTCTTTCGTGCAAATCATCCACATTTTGGGTAATCACCACCACCTTATATTTACTTTCTAACTCCGCCAATGCTTTATGTGCCGCATTGGGTTCGACGTCTTTTAAATGATTTCTTCGGTCATTATAAAAGCGTAAAACTAAAGCTCGGTCCTTTTCCCAACCTTGTGGAGAGGCCACTTCCATCACATCATGATTTTCCCAAAGTCCGTCTGCATCTCGGAAGGTTTTGATGCCGCTTTCAGCGGAGATGCCCGCACCTGTTAAAATGACTATTTTTTTCATGGTTTCAATTTTTAGTTTTTGTATGCACCCCTAACCATTTTTTTCTAGATTTAGTTCTAATCAAGA
>CALFWI010000142.1 GCA_937928615.1 uncultured Saprospiraceae bacterium
TAAAAGGCATCAAAAAGCAGGAACATATAAGTGGGGAAAAAGGAGCTGTTGGTGGGGTGACTAAATACACCTTTGAGGAAAATGGACAGGAATCTATTGTGGTGGAAACCATTAAAGCCCTTCGGCCAAATGAACATATTGCGATGGACTTTGTCATGGAAGGCGTGATGGAAATGGACTATCAAATGGATAGTTGGATAAAAGATGGGAAAACGCATATTAAATCATCCACCATTACGAAAGGAACAGGTCTATTTATGCGGTCTATGGTTTCTTTTATGACGAATGCTATGCAAGCTCAAGAAGAGGAGAATATGAATAATTTGAAGCAATTAATTGAGGACAATACGACTGATTATTTTCCGACACCTGTGATAGAATCGGTTGAAGAAATGCAGGAATAATGCTAAAAATTGTTTTCGTAAATAGATAGTTAGGTTAAAAATTGATATTAAAAAAATTACTAGTGTTACTTAATAACACCTAATGTCCGTGTCCCTTCACTAATCCGTGGTAGCAATTAATACCACGGATTAGTGAAGGGACACGGATATTTATCCCTTTTTTGCCTGACGCTCTAAATAAGCGACAATAGGTGGCGGCGGCTTTAGTCTATATAAAGATTTACCTAATTTTTTAGCTCCTATTGTAATCGTATCAAATCCGTTCTTGGAGAGAAAAGCCCATTCCTAAATTCCCCTTCACAGGTTTGCAAAAGGTCCTTTTTAAGTTCCGCTAATTTATCAGGATATTTAGCGGACAAATCATTGGCTTCTCGAAAATCATCGGGTAAATAATACAATTCAAAGGCATCTTTTTGTAAATAGGTTCTTATTTTCCATCCATCTTGGGTAATCAAGGTAGGCCCATCAAAGGAGGCGTAGACAATAGATTCGTGTGCTTCTGCATTCGGTTGGTTGATTAATTCATTATAAAACGAGCGCCCATCTGTTTGATAGGGCTTTGAAAATTGGGTAATTTCAGCGATAGTCGAAAAAATATCATAATTGGCTACGAGTCGTTTACTAATGCTTCCCTTTTTGATTTTCTGAGGCCATTTGATAATTAGGGGCACATTAATTCCCCCTTGAAGATTGCTTCTTTTTAGTCCAGCCCTGCCACCATTTCCATTAAAGACATCTCCACCTAACTCACTATAAAATTTGCTTTGGTAATTATCAAAACGTGCTCCTGTTTCCATATTCATATAAGGCTTATGCACTCGCCCTTTTTGACTATAATAGATTTCGTGTCCGTTGTCTGCTGTGAAAATGATAATCGTATTTTCGGTTAGGTTAAGTGCCTCCAATTTTTGCTGAATTTGTCCGACATTATCATCCAATAGTTTAACCATAGAGGCATATTCTTTTTCTATTTGACTTAGCCGATTATCGTTGACAAAATCAGGATGAATTTTTGGTATGGAGACAGGGCCATGCGGTAATTGAGTAGGGAAATACAAGAAAAAGGGTTGGTCTTTATGGTCGTCAATAAAATTTAAGATGCCCTCCATGAAAATATTTGGAGCATAAGTGGCTTTACCTTCCATATTCCAACGTTCCTTGAACGTTTCTGCCGTCTCAGGTTCGCCAGATTTTCCACAATTGGCTAAGGTATTTCCATTTATCTTTTTCAGTTCACCATTCTCAAATAAAAAAGGCGGATAAAATCCATGTGCCCTTACATGGTCAAGATACCCCAAATAATAATCCCAACCGTGTCGCTTCATTTGTTTATCCGTACTAGAAAAGCCCCATTCTAATTTTCCAAATTGAGCGGTTTTGTAACCTTCCGATTGCGCTAATTCCCCTAAAAAGAACTGTTCCTTTGGTATTGGAGACAAGGCGCTATCAATCCGTCCTTCGACTTTCTTTAAAGCAGAGGGATTCAAATCCACCTTTTGGTAGGCATTTCCTTGCGTTATCTGAAAGCTATTTTGATGACAATCATGTAATCCTGTCAGTAAAGAAGCTCTGGCGGGCGCGCAGAACATATTAGAGTAGGCATTTTGAAAGCGGATGCCTTCTTGCGCTAATTTATCAATATGAGGCGTTTTTATTATTTTTTGTCCTTCATGCCCCAATAATCCTATACCCAAATCATCTGCATAAATTAGAATGATATTAGGCTGGTCGGATTTGTTGCTATCTTTGGAACATGCGGAGCAAAGAAGTAGTAAGGTAAATAGGACTAGCTTATTAGCTTTTAGGAAGTATTTCATTCTTTTTGGATTTCGCTAACGATTATAATATAAAGGATAACGGATAATTTGATGTTTACTTAGTCTGCAGTTTTTAGTATAATTACTAAAGCTATAAAAATACTTATGGAGGCAAAATTAGCAATTATCCTTAATGATTAGGATTATTCAAAATCTTTTATGGAAAATACTGTTTAATGCCAAATGTTTCTATATTTGGTGTTTAACTACCACTAAAATTTGGTTCAATCATCTTTGACCTGTATTTTGTTAAATTGAAATGTCCGACACTTTTTTGCCATAAGACCTTGAAATTAAAAACATGAAACGAAAAACGCTACTTGGCTTAATCATTAGCCTATTCAGTCTCTCTTTATTAGCCTATTTTTTCTTGCCTTTGCATCATGCGTCCGCAGAACAATACTTTTTGCCAGCAGGCGAACGTACTTTACAAAAGGACGAAATTGGGCAGTTTAATTACATCTTCGAGCATTACGAACACCTCAGTTTTACAGGGGATGAATTTAAAGGTTGGGATACGGAGGCGCAACCATTTTGGCGTTATGGCATTGCCTTTGGTGCTTATGCCATGCCGTCTATCGCGATGATAAGCCCAGCACATGCCAATCGAGCTAAGTTGACGATGAAACACATGATTGACAAAATGAAGTCCAAAAAAGTATGGGGAGATTGGACGGAATATGGCATGGGAGATGACCCGATTTCGAAAGGAAATATCATGTATAAAGGACATTTAAATTTGATGTATGGACTCTATCAATTAATGTCAGGGAATGAAGAGTATGCGGAAGAATATACTTGGCTAACGGAAAAAATAGTCACCGAAATGCGTTTGCACCACAAAGAAGGGCGGCATGAAGGCGCAGATTGTGAACCTGGACGATACTTTGCCCAATGCAATTCCATTAGTTTGTTAAGTTTAAAAATTTACGACCAATTATACCAAACCAATTATGCGGAAGTCGAAGCTAGATGGACGATTGATTTCATTAAAGAAAAAATGACGGATAAAGATTTTGGCTTTTATTTGAAAATGTACCAATCGGATATGGCATTTTGCAATCCGATGTTATCAGGTTATACCAACGCTTGGACAATGGCTTTTCTGAGACCATTTGAACCCGACTATAATGAAGCCCTT
>CALFWI010000143.1 GCA_937928615.1 uncultured Saprospiraceae bacterium
GCAATATGAGGGGCAAAACGAAGATTGTGAAAAGCCCGAAAGAAAGATTCATCTTGTTGGACTATATCAATAAAATCATCGACCGAAAACCCTTGCTTAGTAGCCGTAACAACAAAAGAATCTAAAAAGACAATAGCTGAAATATCGGAAGTAATACTCGGATTTTGAGCCAAAGAAAAGAAATGTAATGAAGTGAAAATAATTATAAATATATTTTTCATTTACTCATTTGTAATTTTCTGATTAAATATTTTGTAAACTAAAATTTAGCCTTACAAATATAAGCTACCTAGTACAAAAGAAATCAGAAGTCAGACCGTAAATTAAGATTTACGGTCTGAAGTCAGCTGAATCAAACATAAAACGATAATAATCAGTCATTTACATGAACTTAATTTGATTTCTGATTTCTTTTGTCCAGTGGTAAGTATATAAAAATTATTTTAGCAGCAATTTTGTGTTAAGCTTTTGTTGCTTTTCCACACAGCTCATGATTCAAAGTTAGTTGTTTTTTAAAGCTATTCACTTTCATTAGAAAACCCTATTTATTTTTTAACCGTAATTAAACCGACTTAAAATAAATATTTACCTTTGCGCTTTTTAAAACAGACAAATAATCAAAGCATATAATTAATAGCATGCAAAATATAACAGTAATTGGAGCGGGAACTATGGGGAATGGGATTGCCCATATTTTTGCGATGAAAGATTTTTCTGTCACTTTAGTAGATATTTCTGAAAAAGCTTTGGAAAAAGCTTTGAAGACAATTGAGAAGAATTTGGATAGAATGGTGCGGAAAGAAAAAATTTCAACAGCTGATAAAGCAGCCACTTTGAGTAATATTGCGACTAGTACGGATTTGTCAAAAGGGGTTAGTCAAGCGGATTTAGTAGTAGAAGCGGCTACAGAAAATGTTGATTTGAAGCTTAAAATTTTTAAGCAAATAGATGAGCATGCGCCAGCAAAAGCAGTTTTAGCTAGTAATACTTCTTCTATTTCGATTACTAAAATTGCTGCGGCTACCAGTCGTCCAGAAAAAGTAATTGGCATGCATTTTTTTAATCCTGTTCCAGTCATGAAATTGGTAGAAGTGATTAATGGCTATAGCACGAACAAGGCGGTGACTGCTGATATTATGGAATTGTCAAAAAAATTAGGTAAAGTTCCTGTTGAAATTAAGGACTATCCTGGTTTTGCTGCCAATAGAATGTTGATGCCTTTGATGAATGAGGCCTTTTTTACATTATATGAGGGCGTTGCAGGCGTTGCAGAAATTGATACGGTGATGAAGTTGGGAATGGGACATCCAATGGGCCCATTGCAATTAGCAGATTTTGTAGGTTTAGATGTCTGTTTAGCTATCTTACAGGTGTTACAAGATGGTTTTGGAAATCCTAAATATGCACCCTGTCCCTTATTGGTAAACATGGTTGCAGCGGGTAAATTAGGAAGAAAATCAGGAGAAGGATTTTATAATTATAAGGAAGGCGGCAAAGATTTAGTGATTGCAGACCAATTTGCATAAATAATTTTAAGATTCAGTTTGAAATTAGGACTTCATATACGTCCTGTTTTAAATTGAAAATTGAGAAAATTGAAAATTACAAATTACAAATGGCTAATTACAAATACGATTTAAGAGGTGTTTCTGCGACCAAAGACGAAGTCCACGCAGCTATTAAAGGATTAGATAAAGGACTGTATCCTAATGCTTTTTGCAAGATTTTGCCTGATGTGGCAGGAGGAGATAAGGATTATGTCAATTTAATGCATGCGGATACTTCTGGTACAAAAACTAGTTTAGCTTATTTATATTGGAAAGAAACGGGAGATGTTTCTGTTTGGAAAGGTATTGCCCAAGATGCTTTGGTGATGAATTTGGATGATATGGGTTGCGTAGGATGTGTGGATAATATTTTATTATCTTCTACTATTGGCCGGAATAAAAACCTAATAACTGGTGAGGTAATTACCACTTTAATACAAGCAACGAAGGCATTGACCGACCAATTGGCTGGTTATGGTATTCATGTGCATTCAGCAGGTGGAGAAACGGCAGATGTTGGGGATATTGTGCGAACGATAGATGTAGGTTATACTGCTTTTGCGAGAATGAAAAAAGCAGATTTGATTGTCAATGACATTAAACCGGGTAATGTTATTGTCGGATTAGCTTCTTATGGGCAAGCCACTTACGAGGATGCTTATAATGGGGGAATGGGGAGTAATGGTTTGACTTCCGCTAGACATGATGTATTAAGTAAAGAATATGCCAAAAAATACCCTGATAGTTTTGATTCGAATACACCAGATGAGGTCGTTTATATAGGGTCTAAGAAATTAACAGATAAGGTAGATATTGATGGCGTACAAATTGATGTAGGGAAATTAATTTTATCTCCAACTCGAACTTATTTACCCATTATCAAAGCTATTTTGGACGAGTTTAAAGGTCAAATTGATGGCATGATTCACTGTACAGGTGGTGGGCAGACGAAGGTGATTAAATTTGTAGATAATGTCCATATTATTAAAGATAGTTTATTGCCAATTCCACCACTTTTCCAAATGATTAAAGAGGAGTCTGATACAGATTGGCGAGAAATGTATCAGGTGTTTAATATGGGACATCGTTTAGAATTATATGTTAATCCAAGTATTGCCGAGAGAATTATTGAAATTTCTCAATCTTTTAATGTCGCTGGACAAATTATTGGTAGGGTAGCAGAAAGTGAAGCCGCTAAGGTGACCATTACTGCTCCTGATGGACGGAAAATGGATTATTATAATTAACAAATAATATCTTTCCGAATTACTTAAAATTAAACAAAAAGCGATAAAAGCGATTAAATTTAGGCAATTAATTAAAGGAAAAGCGAGTTATTTATTAGTTTGCACGAAAATTGAGGTACAGTTTGTGTAAGTAGCAATAAAAATGTTTAAAGAATTAGGATACATTAAATTTAGACTATGGGGATGCTTATGTTTGATGACATGGGTGAGCTTGCTATATGGTCAAACTAATAAAACAAATTCGTTCATCGTTTTTTGTGGCAAAATCGCAAAGGTTGACAGCAACCAAAATATTACCCTTCGTTTTTATAAAGATTTTCTCACCT
>CALFWI010000144.1 GCA_937928615.1 uncultured Saprospiraceae bacterium
TCATTGCGCAGTCCAGCATTTTTCTTCCATTTTTCGCCTTTTTTAGTCCAAACACCATGTTCAGCGGCGAATTCAAGGGGTAAATGCCCCAACCAACGATCAATGGTTTCTTTATCTCTACCCGTGTTGATGACTACTTTATTTCGTTTGTCGGCACATAACTGTTTTAAAATGGTCATTAATTCAGCATCTGGAACAACGGCTTGTGGGTCGTTTTGAAAATCCATTAAAGTACCATCATAATCTAAAATTAACAGTCTTTGGGAGGCTTGTTGATAAGCTTCAATAAGCCCTTTGGCAGTATCACTATTGAGTAAATGCACTTCGCTATTTTTTTGTTGTTGGGTTAAATCTATGAGATTATTAATAAAATTCTCTGCCCAGTTTTTGACATTGTATTTTTTGAGGCCTTCTTGCATTTTTTTGAGTCGCCATCTTTGTTCCGAGGCATTCATTTCAATGGCTGTTTTCAAGGTCTCTACTATATCCGCACTATCATGAGGATTGACAATTAAGGCTTCTGTTAATTCATTAGCTGCACCAGCCATCTCACTTAAAATTAAGACGCCTCGTTCACTTGTTTCTTTACTGGCAATATATTCTTTGGCAACCAAATTCATCCCATCTCTCAATGGGGTAATCATTGCAATTTGAGACACTTTATAAAGTGTGGATAAGACTTTGAAAGGAAGGGAACGATAAAAATATTGGATAGGTGACCAATCATAAGAACCGTATAAACCATTAATCCTACCGACTAAAGAATCGACTTCTCCTTTTAATTCTTGATATTGGTCTACATTGGAACGAGAGGGAACAACGACTAATAAAAGGGTTACTTTTTCAATGTATTCAGGATACGTTTCTAGAAAAAGCTCAAAAGCTTTTATTCGTTGAGGAATGCCTTTGGTATAATCGAGGCGGTCAATAGACAAGACAATGGTCTTTTTCCGAGCCATTCGCTCAATTTTGAAGGCTTCGTCTCTAGGGTCTAGCGTCACTTCATGTTTGGCATATTTCCAATAATCTATACCCATTGGAAATACATCTACATTGACCATTCTGCCTTTGACGACCATTTTACCAAAATTATGCTCGTTTCCAGATATTCTATAAGCGGCACTCAAAAAATGCCGCATATAATTATAAGTATGGAACCCTATTTGGTCTGCACCTAAAACGCCATCTAATAAATGTTTACGCCAAGGTAAAACCCGAAATATTTCATAAGAAGGAAAAGGAATGTGTAAGAAAAAACCAATACTAGCGGTAGGAAACTGCTCCCGAATCAATGCGGGTAATAGCATTAATTGATAATCGTGTACCCAAATTAAATCCCCCTCTTGGTAATTTTCCGCTACGGCTTTCTGAAATAAGCGATTGACCTTTTGATAGGCTTCCCAATAAGTATTATTATTATAGGTTGTAAATTGAGTAAAATAATGAAAATGTGGCCAAATCACCTTATTACTAAACCCTTCGTAAAAACATTCAATATCTTGTTGACTTAAAAATACAGGGACTAAACCATCTTTTTTTAAGTCATTTTTAATAGCTGCTTGTTCCCAATCGTTTACAATCGCCTTTCCTGGCCAACCAATCCATAATTTTTCCACGGACTCATCTAAGGAACTGAGTCCCGTTGCTAACCCTCCTGCACTTGGATGATACATTAATTCTCCTTCCTTTTTATCAATGGTAATCGGCAACCTATTAGAGATAATAATGAGTCTAGACATTTATATAGTAAAGTTTTTGATTTTTTTGGCAAAAGTAACTTTAATAAAAATGAATACCCTTAATCTCCTTTAAAAAATTGGAAATGATGGTAACATTTTCTAGTTTTCCGTTATTACTTTAAACGGGCTCTTATATCATTAGCATATGTTAGAAAAACTACCAACTATACTTAATAAGTTCCAAATAAAGGGCCAATTTTTTGCTGCTGCACCAATTGAGATTGGACACATCAACGCAACATATCAGGTTACTTTACAAAACGGACAAAATAAATCTTTATACGTTTTACAAAAAATCAATACAGAGATATTTAAAAAGCCATTGGAAGTAATGCATAATATCGCCAATATTGGCCATTTTTTGATTAAAAAGTCCTACCCTAGGAAAGTACTATTGCCTATTGAAAGTTTTGAAGAGGAATATGTTCTTAAAATAGCGGATAATTATTGGCGATTATATCCTTTTATCCAGAATACCATCACTTACAATCAAGTGGATACTATTGAACAAGCTTATGCGGCGGCTTTTGCTTTTGGAGAATACACCAATTATCTCCATGATTTTGACGCCACCTCTTTACATGTGACGATCCCCAATTTTCACAATACCAATTTACGATATCAACAATTTTTAGCAGCTACTAAGCATGGGGTAGGGGAGCGAACAAAGAAAGCACAAGAAACGATTGATAAATTATTCCACTATCAATATCTATTAAAATTAATTGAGGGAGCTAAACTTCCTTTACGAGTTACGCATAATGATACCAAAATTAATAATATCCTTTTTGATAAAACAAGTGGAGCAGCAGTTTGTGTGATAGATTTAGATACTTTGATGCCAGGGACTTTATTATATGATTATGGAGATATGGTACGAACTTTTACGCCGCCTCTTGATGAAAATAGTGCTGATTTTGAGAATATTTATATTAGAAAAGAAATGCTTCACGCTTTAACAGCAGGCTATAAAGATGGCATGAAAGGACGTTTGACTGCTTTAGAAGCGGAACTATTATTAGATGGAGGAAAACTAACTATTTTTGAACAAGCGCTTCGTTTCCTGACCGATTATTTATTGGGAGACGTTTATTATAAAGTAGCGAATCAGGAACAGAATTTAACACGGGCTAAAAATCAAGTCTGTTTGTTGGAAAGTTTATTAACCGTTAGCTGAACAGTATACGGTTGACAATACACTTTGTATCGTCAACCGTTAACCGTTTTATGCCGCTTCGCCATCCAAAACCACTACCTTCAAAATACCATCTCCTTGACGAATATCGTCAATTACATCTAATCCATCTACTACTTTTCCAAAACAAGTATGATTTCTATCTAAGTGTGCTGTATTATTTCGACTGTGGCAAATGAAAAATTGAGAACCACCTGTATTTCTTCCTGCATGTGCCATTGATAAAACCCCTTTGTCATGGAATTGATTATCTCCTGCTAATTCACAGTCAATTTTATAACCAGGCCCACCTGTACCTGGCATGCCAGAAGCGCCTGCTCTTGTGTTTGGGCAACCACCTTGTACGACAAAATCAGGAAGTACTCTATGGAAAGCTAAACCATCGTAATAGCCACTTTTAGCTAGTTTTACAAAGTTCGCAACTGTGTTAGGTGCATCCTTCTCATAAAATTCGATAGTCATTACACCTTTTTCCGTATGCATTTCTGCGGTCATTGTTTTATCTTTAAAAGTTGAGTAAAATCCCTATTGATGTTCAGTTATTCATTTAATTACGCCTAACAGGAAGACCAAATCGGGAAAGACTTGTTAGTCTTTTATTTAAAGGGCGCAAAAATAGCGAATTTTAAGACAAGACAACAAGGGGAATCAATAACTCGCAACTGATTTATTACTCAAACCCACTTTCCTCATAAAAAGTAAATAACTTTATTAAATCTGTTTCTGTAGATAATTTCAATTTTCCTTTTTTGATAAAGCTATCTAATTCGGCTTTATGTCCTAATAAAGCATACAGATTTTTCTTTTTAGCCTTTATAAGCGTAATTTTTTTATCCTTAATTAAAAAATAATTACGCTTGCTATAGAATCTTTTAAATTCTTCCTTCTTACCTACATTATTAACGACTTTTACCTCAATTTTAGCAATAAAATCTTCCACTATACTTAGATTTTTACCTTTATAGACTACTCTTGTAAATTTGTTGGTAAGCGGTGGTGAAAAATTTTTTTGGAAAGTGATGACTTCGCCTGATTCCTCTTCTAGCAATACTCTAATGTACCACTTAGGGTCTAGTTCTATAAAATTATCGCCTTTCTTTATTTCAAAGCCCTCCGTTTCACCATTAAAATTTAATAAAACGCCTTCTATAATAGCTGCATCGGCACTAATTATTTTGCCTTTGCGCCAGTCTTCAAATAGATAAGGACTTCGTTTTACTCCTTTATAGCGGTCTTTGTCAATGCTACGGCTATTGGTCATTAAAACATCGGTTGCTTGTGCGAAGAGCGTAGTTGTTGTTAAAATAAATAGACAACAGAAAAATAGACCGAAATATAGTTTGCTAATTTTTAACATATTGGGTTGATTTTTACTTATTTCGAATAAAATTACTAATTTTAAGTCGAATTTAGCGCGATAGATTATCAAATTGAATGAAAAGAGACAAATTGAATGAATGATTTGTCTAAAGAAAAAATATAAATAAAACTATTTTTATAAAGAACTAATTTTTAGGTTAATAATGAGTTGAGGCTTCCCACGATGGAGGCCTTTTTTTTACAGGATGACAAGATTTTTTAGAATTTACAGGATGAACGAGTGAACCCGCAGCGTAAATGTCTAGTATGAACAAATATAGTTTGTGAAGGACTTATGGATGTAAGGAATATATACTCTAACTTTATAATTGTTATTTGCCCACTTGGTCAGCCTGCCAAGCTACTTAAAATTGAATCGTAATATCATAACTCCCACCTTTCTGTATTTTCTCGACTATAGGTTTTTCAGTTTTGGCTTTAGTTGTCGTATAATTATATTGGATACTCACTGGAGGGACAGGATTCACTACTTCTTGTTTTGCTAATACCTTTGGCAATCGGAAATGAATTTGTAAACTTTTATGAAAAATGGCTTTTAAATTTCTATTTTTCGGTACTTTGAATTTAAGTAATTTGACTAATCTTATCGCTTCTTCATCACAGCCATGCCCAATACCTGTTACAATTTTAGTGTCTGTTACCTTTCCTTTATAATTAATGGTGTATCGAATATAGACGGTACCTTCTATTTTTTGTTGAAGCGCAGCGGAGGGATAGGAAAGATTTTCTTTAATAAAATTTTTCATAGCGGTCATACCTCCTTCATAATATGGTTTTTTGATGAATTGGTGGTCTTTTCTTTCTTTTTTCATACCCTTGATACGAATAATAGAGGGATTGGGTTGATTTTGGGGTGATATTTTATAGCTTTTGGTAGTTAAAGCGCTAAATAGGTAGGATGTTTAAGAGGATTAGGTTGTGATTGCGGCGCAAATATATAAGAACATTTTGTAAAAAAAGACTATATGTTTTTTTAATTTTTTATTCGTAAAATTGACGTTAAAAAATTTGCCTTTATCCTATCTTTTATTTACTTTTATTTTATACTAAAATGAGCCATCCAATTTATCTATCATTTTTAGATATATTGGTATATGAAAAATTTTGTATGTAAGTTTTTGTATAATAAACTGTTATTTAAATCAGTTAAAGTATAAATATGAAAGCATATACATCCAAGATTAAAACCACTAGATGAAATTATCTCTTTTTTATGCTTATATACGATTTGAAAAACGATTTTCCGAACATACAATTAAAGCTTATGAAACCGATTTAGCTCAATTTCAAACATTTTTACACCATACTTATGAAATAAAAAAAGATGAAGCTATCGAACATCTCCACATTCGAGCGTGGATTGTCGATTTATTAGAACAAAATATTACGACTCGCTCCATTAATCGTAAATTATCTACCCTTAAATCTTATTTCCAATTTTTAGTCAAGCGTGCTGTGCTTGCTGCTAACCCTATGTTAAAAGTGATTGCACCTAAAGTGGGCAAACGTTTACCAATAGTGATTCCAGCAGACAGACTCGAATTTTTATTCGAACAGGTTGAATTTAGTCATGATTTTAAAGGTGTCAGAGATAAAATGATTTTGGAATTGCTCTATCAAACGGGTATCCGCAGGTCAGAACTTATAAATTTAATTGATCAAAACATAGACTTAGAAGGTCTAACCATTAAAGTGTTGGGTAAAGGTAATAAAGAACGCTTGGTGCCTATTAGTCATAAATTAAGCAGGACTTTACAAAATTATATGACCGTTAGAAATGCCACTTTTCCCTTAGAATTATTCAATTTTTTATTCTTAACGGAAAAAGGTAAAAAATTATATCCGAAAAAGGTCTATTCCATCGTAAACCACTATTTGTCTCTAATAACGACCGAAGAACAACGGAGTCCTCATGTACTCCGTCACTCCTTTGCTACTCATTTATCTAATAACGGAGCTGATTTAAACGCCATCAAAGAACTATTAGGCCATAGCAGTCTTGCTGCTACTCAGGTCTATACACACAATTCTATCGAACGCTTGAAACAAATTTATCAACAAGCGCATCCGAAAGCAAAAGAATGATTGTTTATATTGTTTTATGGCTATACTGTTGTATTGTTTTGCAATAAGGCAGATCCAGTTTTTGGGTTTACACTTCAACAATATGACAATTCAACAATACAACCATTTTTCTATGGTTAGAATTTTTGAATGAGCCTATTACCATTTAACAGTATAGTACTAATCATCTAATTATTTATTAACATCCAAATTTTTTAGCTATGCAGGTACAAACCAGAGCTATCCATTTTTCAGCCGATCAGAAATTAGTAGGATTAATCCAGAAAAAAATGCAAAAATTAGAACAATTTTTTGATAGGATTTTAGCAGCAGAAGTAGTAATGAAGTTGGAAAATTCAGGAAAAATTAAGGATAAGGTTTTAGAAGTTAGAATAAAAGTTCCAGGAAACCTAATTATTACAAAAGCTACTCATAAAACATTTGAGGCGGCGATTGATAACTCGATTGGTTCGCTCAAGAAGCAACTAATTAAGCATAAACAACGAGTCCGTCGACAATAAGTATATAAAATCTTCAGATTGACTATTACTATATTTTTGTCAATAATCTGAGCTTAGATCATTAATCATTTAAAATATAGTCTTTAAAGAAGGAATCAGAAAGTTTGGAACTTTCTGGTTCCTTTTTTTTTAACTTAAATAGGTCCTTTTTTTTGCAACTTCGCTTAATTAATGAAGTATATATTTTCTGCGAAAGCAGTATTAGCCAACTATTCAATGGATATTTTATATTAAAAAAATAAAATTATTTTAATTGAATGTAACCTTACTTAAAGAAATGGGTTAAATGGTAAGCAGATTTGAAAGGAAATCGGCTATAAAAGTAGAAAAAAAAATATTTTTTAAAAAAAATCATTTTTTGTTTTGTTTTTAATATTGAAAGGTACTATCTTTGCATTCGCTTTTGAAAAATAGGGTTTCAAAGCCTTTTAATTTGACATATATTTAGAC
>CALFWI010000145.1 GCA_937928615.1 uncultured Saprospiraceae bacterium
TTCTTCCTCAACAAATTCGGCTGCTATCACTTCACTAATTGGCACATCAACTATCACCTCCTCCAAAGGGTTAGCCCCCAATTCTGGATAATATGCGCCTTCCTCCCTCGAAATTTCCTGTTGAGCTACCCTTTGTCGCAAAGACCATCCTTCAGGAACAGTCAACAAGGGTAGCCCAAAAGAAAGTAACAAACAAGTAATCAAAATCCAGCGATTTAACTGGAAATAAGTTTCTTTTTCCCACAATAAACGATAGAGTAAATAGCAGGTGGTTATGAGTAGGGATACATGAAAAATATATGGTAACATGCTGAACAGGTTTAAAGGTGAAAAGGTATAAGGGTATATAGGTAGTACAAACTAAGCGAAAAACTGCCTACTGTTAACTGCCTATTACCTACTGTCACTCTGCTTTCCGCTTTTTAATCATCTCCATGATTTCCTTCAATTCTTCTTCGGATATTTTATCTTCTTTCGCAAAATGCAACATCATTTTGGAAGGGGAATCACTAAAATAAGTTTTTAGTACATTACTTACTTCCGTCTTCTGGTATTCTGCTTTTTTCTCAATAATTGGAAAATATTGATGGGTGGTCCCAAACGATTTATAACCAATATAGCCTTTGTTTTTCAAAATTTTAACAATCGTAGCAACGGTGTTATAATGTGGTTTTGGTTCAGGGAATTCCGCTATAATTTCCTTAACAAAGGCTTTTTCTAATTGCCATAAAATCCGCATTATTTGATCTTCTCTTTTCGTTAACTTTTCCATCGTTCTATTTTTAAGTAATTAGGTGTTTTCAAAAATAACACAATGCAAAGTTAAACTAAAAAATTAGTTCAATCAACTAAAAAATTAGTTTCATTCCTAATAAATTAGTTTCACTACACACAAATCACTAACAATCAATTTATTACAAAACGTATTTTTATTTTAAAATATAACCGCTTGTCTTTTTTCTTATCTTTTTCTTATCTTTATTTTTATTAAATTTGTGTCAAACTTAAAAATTCGATAACATGAAAATAGAACATTTAGCAATATGGGTAAATGACTTGGAAGGGATGAAAGCTTTTTATGAAACCTATTTTCATGCGAAAGCCAATACCAAATATCGAAACGATAAAAAACAATTTGAATCTTACTTTTTAACCTTTGAAGAAGGCTGTCGATTGGAGTTAATGAACCGTCCTGATATTCCTCAAAATATCAATGATTTATTGAAAGAATATATCGGCATTATTCATTTTGCCATTTCAGTTGGTAGTAAAGAAACAGTTGATACCTTAACGGAAACACTTAGAAAAGCTGGTTATCCAATTATCGGTGAACCTCGTTGGACGGGAGACGGCTATTATGAAAGTGTTGTTTTAGACCCTGAACAGAATCGGATTGAGATTACGATATAAAAAAATGATGAAGAATGAATTCCTACAAAAAATAATTATCAACTTGTAAGTAGTTAGACAAAATTACTTCCCTACTTCTTTTACAGGATTTCAGGCTTAAAAAATTACTAGCTTTTTCGGGGAACTAAAGTTCCCCTATACTATAGAAAGAAAACGCCAACATGTCAAAAACACTTCAATTAAAAGTTTGCCCTTTACATGTTCCCTTACGCACGACTTTCAAACAAGCATCTAGCACTCGAAATCTCGGTGAAAGTATTTGGTGCGAAGCACAGCGAGACCATCTAACTGGATTGGGTGAAGGTTGCCCTAGAATTTATGTTACTCAGGAAACAGTCGAAACGGGACTGGTTTGGTTAAATGAAAGATTACCTGAACTTGCTCATCAATGTGATTCTTTAGCTGCTTTAAAAAAATGGATCACCGATAATCGAGCTATCATTGACCAACATCCAGCTGCTTTTTGCGCTGTTGAAACAGCCTTACTAGATTTATTTGCTAGAGAAAAAGGACAAAGTGTCGAGGCCTTATTAGGTTTGACTGCTCCACAAAATGTTTATCAATATACGGCGGTTCTAGGAGATAGTAGCGAAGAAAAATTTAAAGCATTGATTCAACGCTATTTGTCTATGGGATTTACCGATTTTAAGGTAAAAGTAAATGGACAATTAAAAACAGACCAGCAAAAATTAAAAAATATCCAACTGCTTTGTCAAGAAAAGAAGGTTCCTAATTACCGCATTCGATTAGACGCCAATAATCTCTGGGCTAGAAAAACAACCACCGCTATTGCTTATTTATCTCAATTAAATGGTCCATTTTTAGGTATTGAAGAACCTATTGCCCCTAAAAATTATCCCGATTTAAGCCAAATTAGTGAAGCCCTAAATATCCCCATCATCTTGGATGAAAGCCTTTGTAATTTAACAGATTTAGCCAACTTAAATCAAGTCAATGGGCAGTTTATTGCCAACTTAAAAGTCTCTAGAATAGGCGGTATTTTACGAACTTTGGAGTTAATTGACACCTTAAAAAAACTCAATAAGCATATCATTATCGGGGCACATGTTGGGGAAACTTCTGTACTAACTCGTGCAGGAATGCTGGCAGCGCAAGCAGCTAGGCCGCAATTGATGGCACAAGAAGGTGGTTTTGGGACGATTCTTTTAGCAAAAGATATGGTGACTCCTAGTTTGACTTTAGGGGCTGGTGGAACAATAGATTTGACGAAGCCTTATATTTCTAAAGTTTCAGATAAAATAGTTACTACTCCGTTGGATAATTGGAAACTTGGTTGGGGGTTAGCTATAACCTAAAAATGCGTCTAAACAAAAATGGGAAAGACAAAGTAAAGCTTGCCTTTCCTCATCGTTTAAGAGCGCTGTATTAATAATACATAGTACAAATATCTATTTGGCGTGTTACATTTGAGTTACAAATCTGCCGTATTGTAAACGCCTATTTAAATGGACCACAAACTATTCAGATGATTCGGTATTTTTTTATCTTACTAATTATGTGTTGCTTCATTGCCTGTAATACCTCCGCAAAAGAAACAACCGCTAAAATAACTCCACCTACTACCACCAAAGATTTACATCAATTGGCTACTACCGCCCGTAAAAAAGGAGCTTGGTTAAAAGCAGCTCAATTATATGAGGAAATTTATCAGCAAGATCGTAGTAATGAGCAAGCCAATTATGAAACAGGCACCAATTATTTAAAAGCCAATTATCCGCATAAGGCATTAGCTATTTTAACTAGTTTTGATAAAAAATATCAAGACAAAGCTGCCGAATTTAATGGACGGATAGCTAGAATTGCCAAAGCGCATTATCAGTTAAAGCAATATCCTACGATTTTACAATTAGTCGAAGAGTATAACTATCCTAAAATGTACCGAGGCTTGGCTAGAGAGCATTTAAAAGCCTTGATTCAATTAAAACGACCAGATTTATTAGCACAACATTTTACTAATTATCAAAAAATCCGCATTTATGACGATAAAGGAAAATCCACTAATATGGGCTTTTTATATCGAGCCATTTGTAACGAATTATTACTGACGAATCAATTGGAGTTATTAGGAATTTATGCCAATCAGTATAGCAATTGGGCTACTAAAAGAGTACCTAAAGATAAACGCAATACTGCCTTTTCCGCTTTCTATCAACAAAATTACCTACAGGCTATCGACCAAATAAAAGCAGCTATTGCCGCGGAAAAATCGGCGAGACATTTAATGGAATTAGAGGGCCTACTAGGTGTTTGTTATGCTAAAAATAAAGACCTCGGAAAAGCCATTGCTCAAATTCAAACAATTCAAACGATGGATGATTTGCCGCCAAGACATGATGCTTTTGGTGCGAAATTTTATCATCAGGCTCGCATAGAAATTGCTTTAAAACAAACCGATAATGCCATTACTTCTTTAACAAAAGGATTGGCGAATAAAGCCGAATTCTGGTCTAATCGTTTTAAAGAAGATGGATTAATGAGGGATTTGTTTGAGGAGAACGATTTTAAAATATTGGTGAAGTATCGTGATTAAAACGATGAACGATAAATAATTTTTTTACGGTAATCTGTTTTTAAATCTTCATCATTCTATAAAAAAACTTATTTTTGTAGCTGACGTAGAAGGACTAGGAAAGTCGTTTTAGGTCGGTCTTTTAATAAATATATATAGCAGAAAGCATCAAGCGGAGCAAGAGCTATTTGATTTTAATGACAAATAGCAAATCAAGACAAATAAAGAATTTTTAGATAATTAATTGATTAACAGTAAATTGTATTTTATTTTTTTCTTATTAAAAAATTAAACAATCAACTGAAATTAATACTATTCAGCAAATACTTTGACCTGTTGCCATCAACAGGAAGTCCTTATTTTATCCTAAAATAGTGGCTTAACTATACTTGCTAAATTCAAATTAAAGCCAATAATTAAGCTTTAACACACCTTGATTTTAAATCTTTCCAGCTTTTTTCTGCTTAAAAATGCTGCTTTTTTCGAGTATTTCGTTCGTAATTAGCAACTACCCATAAAAAAATGCACTTCAACCAAGTCATTGGACAGCAACGTGTAAAGGAATCGCTTATCCGATTAGTGGATGCGCAACGCATTCCGCATGCAATGTTGTTTTTAGGACCAAGTGGATGTGGAAAACTAGCTTTAGCCATCGCTTTAGCACAATATGTACTTTGCGAAAATAAAACGACTGGTGAGAGTTGTGGAATCTGTCGAAACTGTTCAAAGGTCAAGAAACTAGTACATCCTGATTTGCATTTTACCTACCCAATCGTGGGTACAAAAATGACAAGTCCGCAGTTTTTAAGTCAATGGCGCACCGCACTTTTAGAGAATGCGTATTTGGATATTAACCATTGGTTACAATTTATTGGCGCAGAGAATAAGCAAGGAAATATTAATAAAGACGAATGTTTGAGGATTATTAAACAAATGAGTTTAAAATCTTTTGAATCAGATTATAAAATTTTAATTATTTGGTTGCCTGAATACTTACAGAAGGAAGGCAATCGTTTATTAAAACTAATTGAAGAACCACCAGAAAAGACCATCTTCATCTTAGTGGCGGAGGAACAAGAACGCATTTTGAATACGATTTTATCTCGTTGTCAAATTGTGAAATTTAATGCCTTATCAGATGAAGAAGTCGTGAATGGTGTCATGGAAAAAACAGGCATTGGGCAAGCACAAGCAGAAGCCGCAGCTCATTTAGCTAATGGTGATTTGAATGAAGCCATTACTTTAAGTAATAACGCAGAGAATGATAATGCGGTGCTATTTTTAGAGTGGCTGCGAAAATGCTATAAAGGCAATGGGGCGGAGTTAGTGCCTTGGGCAGAAAAATTTGCTGCTTTGGGCAGAGAACGGCAAAAGCATTTTTTTCAGTATGGCCTGCATTTTATGCGGGAGTTTATGTTGTATAAATTGACTGGTAGTGAGCAAGTAAGATTGCGCAAACCAGAACTAGATACGGTGAGAAATCTATCAAAAGTAGTCGCTTTTGAAAAAATAGAACCCATCACCCAGTTATTTAATGATAGTTTTTATTTCATCGAACGAAACGCCAACGCCAAAATATTAGGCTTGAATGCTTCGATTCAGATGAATCAGATTTTTAAGAATTGAGAGGAAAATAAAAAATAATTTTTATTTCTCTCCGCAAAATAAAATTATGTCATGTACATCCTGCTCCTCAGAAGATGGAGGAAAACCGAGTGGTTGTAATAGCAACGGTGGTTGCTCAACTGGTGGCTGCAATAAATTAAATACCTTTGATTGGTTAGCTAAACTAGAAATTGAGGAACCAGAAGCCTTTGATTTAGTAGAAATCAGTTTCAAAAATGGTTCTAGAAAAGGGTTTTATTATAACCCGCCTCAAGCGAGATCTATTATTGGAGATAGTGTAGTCGTAGAAGCACAAAACGGCTATGATATTGGCCGCATTTCGCTAACTGGAGAATTGGTGCGCCTACAAATGAAAAAGAAGCGATTTTCGGAAAATAATACGGTGCCTAAAATTATTCGTCGAGCCAATGATAGAGACCTGGAAAAATTAGCAGATGCCAGAGATTTAGAGCATCACGCCATGGTCAGAGCTAGAGCTATTGCTAGAACTCTTAATCTAGACATGAAATTGGGAGACGTAGAATATCAAGGAGATAGGCGAAAAGCAACCTTCTATTATACCGCAGACGGACGAGTCGATTTTAGAGAATTGATTCGGCATTATGCGAAGGAATTTAAGGTAAAAATTGAAATGCGTCAGATTGGTGCTAGACAAGAATCTGCCCGAATTGGTGGTATGGGGTCTTGTGGTCGAGAATTGTGCTGTTCTACTTGGTTAACTAATTTTAAATCTGTTACCACTGGTGCGGCTCGTTACCAAAATTTAGCCATCAATCAATCTAAATTATCTGGACAATGTGGGCGTTTGAAATGTTGCCTTAATTATGAATTGGATACTTATTTAGATGCTTTACAAGATTTCCCAAAGAACCCAGATAGATTATTTACAGAAGTAGGTACCGCTGTTTTAATTAAAACCAATGTCTTTAAACGGTCAATGGTTTATGTATATCAGGATACCACTAAGAAAGGTAAATTCATTACTTTAAGTGTAGAAAGAGTAAAAGAGGTGATGGCGATGAATGCTCGGAAAGAAAAGCCGATGGAGTTACAAGATTCTAAGATGTTAGCACTTGCTGCCGAGGAAGTGATGATAGATTATGATGATGTAACAGGTGCCGTTGAATTACCAATGGAAGTACGTCGTCGTAAGAAAGGTCGAGGACGAGGCGGCAATAGAGATAGAAATAAACGCAGAGATAGTCGAGATGGTGGTCGGGATAATAACAGAGGTGGTCGTTCTGATAATAGAGATAAGGAAGGTAATAACAGAGGTGGTCGTTCTGATAATAGAGATAAAGAAGGTAATAACAGAACAGAAAAAGGGCCTAAAAGGGAGGTTAAACCTGGTGATAGAAAACCTAGTGCTAAAAAGCCTAGAAATCAAAAACCTGCTACCCCTAGGAAAAAACCTACCAATACGAATAAAACAGAGCGTAAAGAAGGAGACAATACAGATGCCACTTCCGAAAAACCAACAGGTAATAAGGATAAACGTGGTAGAGGTAATCGAAATAACCGCAATAAAAATAGGGGCAATCGGAATAATCGAGGAGGAAACGAAAAAAATGGCGGTAATAAAAAAGATGGCGGCGATAAGAAGGAATAACCATCTTGCAAATTATCTGCTTTAGATAAAAGGGGCTATAGGAATTTAATTTCTGTAGCCCCTTTTTTGTTATGGAACTTGATTTGCTGAAAATAATCACCGAAACGCTGTAAAAAAGTAAAAATCATTTCGGAACTAAACACCTACTTTTACAGTTATTCTATTTTCCATTATCATAAAACTCCTGAGTAATGTCACCCGCTTCCGAACCTACCAACCCAATGTCTCGCCTATTTCGCTACTTAAAAGGATACAAAAAAGAAGTAGGTGTTTCTGTTTTTGCAACCATTACAAATAAACTATTTGATATGATGCCGCCTTTTTTGACGGCTTGGTTAATTGATACGGTTAGTGGTCAAGTGCCTGCATGGATTCCCAAATGGACGGGCTTCAGCGATTTATGGGAAGTTGCCATTTTTATTAGCATTTTGACTATTCTCATTTTTGGAGGGGAGAGTTTTTTTGAATGGATGTTCAAAAGAGGCTTTATGCGCTTGGCACAAAAAGTACAGCACGACCTGAGATTAGATGCGTATAATAAGCTACAAAGTAGAGAAATTGCCTATTTTGAAGAACAACGAACAGGTAATTTAATGTCTATGCTCAATAACGATGTGAATCAATTAGAACGTTTTTTGAATGGTAGTTTTAAAGAAATCATTCAATTGATTGTCTTAGTCTTAGTCGCTGGTTGGGCATTATTTAGTTATTCTTGGCAATTAGGTGCCATTAGTATGGCGTCTATTCCCTTCATTATTTGGGGTAGCTTTTTGTACCAACGAGCTATAGAACCCCATTACCAAAATGTACGAACGACCGTAGGTGAATTAAGCAATCGCTTAGAGAATAATATTTCTGGTATTGCGGTAATTAAAAGTTTTACAGCAGAGGCTTATGAAACACAACGGGTTATTGAAAGTTCCAAAAATTATCAAAATGCCAACTTTGGTGCCATTCAATGGAATGCCTTATATGTTCCTTTAATTCGAATGATTATTGTATTTGGTTATGCCTCGGCTTTATTATTAGGTGGCTATTGGGTCATTAATGGCATGAATGGGTTTACGATTGGCTCAATGGCTTTTGTGGCGATGATGCTAGAGCGGTTATTATGGCCGATTACTCGATTGGGCGATGTATTCGACCAATATGAACGTGCGAAGGCTTCTTCTCGTAGAATTTTTGGCTTAATTGATGCCAAAAATAAAATTACCAATCCTGCTAATCCTCAAATCCTACCTAGTAATAGCGGTAATATCCATTTAAAAAATATTTCTTTTTGGTATAAAAAAGGGCAAGCCATTTTAGATAATGTTGCTTTAACTATCCAAAAAGGACAAACCATTGGTATTGCAGGGCCAACTGGCGGAGGGAAAACGACTTTAATCAAGTTATTGCTACGCTTATACGATGTTAAATCTGGAAGCATTGCGATAGAAGGCATTGATATTAGAAATTTGACGGTAAAAAATCTACGCCAAAACATCGGTTTTGTCAGCCAAGAAGTCTATTTATTTCATGGTAGCATTAAAGAAAACATTGCCTATGGTATGCCTAATGCGACAGATGAAGCTATTATAGATGCGGCAAAAAAAGCCCAACTACACGATTTTATTGCTACCCTACCCGATGCTTATGACACCATCGTTGGAGAAAGAGGCATCAAATTATCAGGTGGGCAACGCCAACGATTAAGCATAGCTAGAGCTATCTTAAAAGATGCACCTATCCTAATTTTAGACGAAGCTACCTCTGCGGTGGACACCGAAACAGAGCGAGCTATTCAACAAAATTTACATCAACTTACCCAAGGCAAAACAGCTTTGATTATTGCGCATCGTTTATCTACCATTCGACATGCGGATAAGATTATTGTGCTAAAAGATGGGCAGATTTCAGAATCTGGTACCCATACCGATTTGTTAACTACCGATGGCATTTATGCGGATTTATGGAAGGTACAGATAGGGGAATTAACTTAATAAAATACAAAAAGGCCATTCTCCAACACATGGAGAACGGCCAATAAAACATCGCATTTGGGGTTATGTCTTATATTGTTTATTACAAATCAATAAATATCGTTTCAGGGTCGAAATGGTAAAGGACTGATAAACCGCTAGCATCTTCTACACAAATATCATCTACATAAAAAGTCGTATAATCGTGGTAAGCCCAGAAATCAATGCCACCTAATCTATTCGCACCATTTGCTGGCGTATTATTTCTTGTTCTTGTATTCCAAGCAGCTATCAATTTGTTATCAACGGACAAGACGACCATTCCTGCATTCAAGTCATAATCTACATTTACATCTATCCATCGGCCTTGTCTATAAGATTTAGCAGAATGGTAGATTTGGTTATTCGCTCGTAATGCAATTCCTTTCCCTTGTCTAAGATAAATCACTAAACCAGTTTCTAAACCGGGGATATTATACTTTTGGAAATTAAAGGCGGCATTTCGATTATGAGGTACATACATTTTCCAAGAAATAAAATACTTTCCTGAACTATACGCTCCAATCTTCTTTACGACATCCATTTGGTTTGCATCGCTATACCCTGATTTATGGTCAATGTATAAGGACTTGTGCGAACTATAAGAACGATTAGCAGTCACTTGTCCATCAAAAATTGCCCCTGGCACCCATTTATTCCAATCGAAAGATTGACTCGAAATATTACCATTATAATACGTATCAAAATCTTCACATCCATCTTCACAAATCATTTTCAACCTAAATTGAGAAACCATATCGTGCTTAAAGCCATCTACTACTATGGCATAAGTCCCAGGGTTAAAATGTAAAGTGATGCTTTCCGCATTTTGGTAAGGATTGACACTATATCCATAACAATTCCGCCAATTGCTAGAGAAAATGAATAAGTCTAAATCTTTGTTTAAATGCGTTAATTCAAAAGTGATTGTCATAGCATGAGGGACACTGAAAAAATATTCTTTATCAGGAGCATTAAAGGCATAGTATTCATCTAAACAGCCATTCATATAGTCTCGACCATTAAAATCATGTGCGGCACCATAGGTGGTACTATTTATTTCTTGCCCACAATTAATCCAACTTGGGCTTCTTTCCATCGCTTTTTCTGGCATGTCTGCATTTTCAGGGCTTGCTATTTGATGACTCATGCCACTAGTCTTCAAGTATTTTTCTGGTAGTGCTGGTGCTATTTTTTCTTTTAATAAATCTTCTGGATTGTCTACAATTACTTCGCTTTGTTCCACAATTGCTTGTTCAAAATCTTGGTCTTTTGTCTCTTTTTGACAACTGGTTAAAAAGAAACTAGCCACCAATACATTTAAAAATAGAACTTTAAATTTTCTCATGATAAAATATTATTTTATAGTTTTAAAAGGGTGAAATTCAATCATTATTGAATCGTTGACACCCTTTAGTTCCATGATCCATTAAAACGTGACAATCTTTTTTTATTTTTTTTGAAAAAAGTTTTTATATAAAATTGATTCATATGCGTACCTTCGTTTTATGAAGCTATTAAAGAACACCGCCATTGCTGCTTTAATCCTTATTGCAGCCTGTGCCATTTACGGATATTGGTACTATAATAATTTAAAACCTACCTATGAAGGCACCTTATCTTTAGAAGGACTGGAACAAGAAGTAGAGGTTTACTTCGATGAGTATGGTATTCCCCATATATATGCACAAAATGAAACAGATGCCCAATTTGCGCTAGGCTATTTACATGCCCAAGACCGTTTATGGCAAATGGAATTATTGCGTCGAGTGGGAAGTGGACAACTGGCGGAAATATTAGGCGCTCCTGCCCTCAAAACAGACCAATTTTTCAGAACTATCAATTCTTTTGAAACCGCTAAAAAGGCAACCAAAGCATTTGAAGCTATTCCTGCTGATGACCCTATGAAAAAAGCAGCATTAGCCTATTATGCAGGGATTAATAGTTTTATTAAAAATGGACCAACGCCCGTTGAATTTGAAATATTAGGTATTGAGAAACAGGAACTGAGTATTTTAGATGCTTATTCGACCTTTGGATATATGGCTTTTAGCTTTGCACAAGCCTTTCGCACCGACCCTATTGTCGCAAAAATTCAACAGGATTGGGGCAACACTTACTTAAATGACCTAGATGTGCATTGGAATCCTGCGGCTCAAATGATTCCGACTTATCAAGCACCAGAAATAAGCAGTACAGAATTATCAGGTGCTTTAAGTATGAATGAATTATTTGAAAGCCTCCCTACTCCACCTTGGATTGGCAGTAATAGTTGGATTATTAGCGGAAAAAAAACAAAGTCAGGAAAGACGATATTTACGAATGATACGCATATTGGTTTTGCCCAACCTTCTGTTTGGTGGGAAGCGCATATAGCTTATCCTGGCTATCAAAGTTATGGAAATTATTTAGCTGGCGTCCCTTTTCCTGCGATTGGACATAATGAGCATGTGGCTTTAGGATTAACCATGTTTGAAAACGATGATATTGATTTTTATGTAGAACAATTAAATCCAGATAATCCCAACCAAGTCCGATTTAAAGATAAATGGGAAAATTTGGACGTTCGCAAAGAAATTATTAAAATAAAAGATAGTACGAATGTTGAAATTGAAGTAAAAACCAGTCGCCATGGACCGATTGTCAATGCCGTCGTAGCAGGCATTCAAAAAGTAACCAGTCAACCCGTTGCTGCTTATTGGGTCTATAATGAGTTTATTCCTAATAATTTAGGAACAACCTATCAACTATCTCATGCTAAAAATATAGATGAAGCAAGAGCAGCTGCCTCCCAAATTGCAGCACCAGGACTAAATGGAATGTATGCGGATAAAGACGGTAATATTGCTTGGTGGGCAATGGCTAAATTACCAATTCGCCCCAAACACCTAAATACTAAATTATTTTTAGACGGAGCAAGTGGCGAAGATGAAATATTAGGCTACGAAGATTTTAAAAATAACCCACAATCAGAAAACCCACCAGCAGGCTATTTATATTCTGCTAATAATCAACCTGATACCACCAATGGTATTTTACAACCTGGTTATTATATTCCAGAAGACCGTGGTAAACGCATCATGGATTTATTGGAAGCAAAAGATGACTGGGATGTAGCCGCAGCCAAAGCAATGATCACAGAAGTCGTTTCGGATAAAAA
>CALFWI010000146.1 GCA_937928615.1 uncultured Saprospiraceae bacterium
TCCAATGATTGTTTCTGTAGAAGTACCAAGTGTAAATCCATTAACAGTTACACCAGAGATTATTACGCAACCAACTTGTGGAGAAAATAATGGAACCGTTCGCTTAAATGTAACAGGCGGTACAGGACCATTTAGTTACTCATGGGGAGATAGTGATACACAAACGGTGTTACCATCAGGAACGAATACCGTCACTGTAATAGATAATGCAACGGGTTGTGAAGCGGAAGTGACCTTCACTTTAACGGATGCAGTAGCAGTAGCAGAGGTAATTTTAACGACTCCTGTGATGACGAGTTGTGTCGGCGAAAATGACGGAGCGGTAACCTTTACCTTAAACTTAGCAGATGGATTTGCTGAACCAGCGAATACAACGATTGAAGATGGCGCAGGCAACACTTTTGAGAATGGCGCATTAGCACCAGGTGACTATTGTGTTGTCGTAACGGATGCAAATGGCTGTATTGCAGGTCAAGCTTGCTTTGTAGTACTTGCACCAGCACCAATCAATGTATCGGTAGAAAAAGTGGATGCAACACCAGGTTTAAATGGTTCTATATTATTAATGGTAACTGGAGGAACGGGTAGTTATACTTACAACTGGGCAGATATAGATGGAACAGATAATCCAGCGAATAGAACGAATTTAGCAGTAGGTACTTATACGGTTATTGTGACCGATGAAAATGGCTGTTTTGTTACCATAGAAAATATGATTATTTCTGGTGGCGACGACGAATGTATATTAGCAGTTGTAACGAACACAATTGTAACAGATGCAAGTTGTGGTTTAGCGAATGGAGCAGCATCGATTAATCTAGCAGGTAACTTAAGCGATTATACGATTGTTTGGACACCAAATACAGGTACAAGCAACGGAGCAAATAGTAGAACAGAATTAATTGCGGGAACTTACCAAGTTCAAATTTCTACTAATGGCGCAACAGATTGTTCGATTACAGAAACGATTATTGTCGGAAATACAGATGCACCTACAATTGGTGACCCAGTAATTACTGCTGCGAATTGTTTGGCGCCAACAGGTGGTGCAGACTTTAGTACAGTTGCCAACGGATTTACTTTCGCTTGGAGTGATGGTGGAACGGGTGCTATAAGAAATGATTTATTAGCAATTACTTACGGGGTAACAGTAACTGACCCGAATAATACGGATTGTCCAGCAGTTATCAGTGTAGAAATTCCAAGTCAAAATAGTTTGGCATTAACACCAGAAGTGTTGAATCAACCAAATTGTGGAGAATCAAATGGCGCAGTGAGAGTAAATGTAAGTGGTGGAACTGGACCATTTAGCTATTCTTGGGGAAATAGTGATACCCAAACGAATTTACCAGCAGGCTTAAATGAAGTAGTTGTAACAGATAATGCTACAGGATGTACGGCAACAACTACCTTTACATTGACCAATAATGTATCGGCTGCCACGGTAACTTTAGTACCAAGAATCTTTACGTCTTGTATCGGTGCCAATGATGGTTTAATTGACTTTGATTTAGCCTTTGCTGATGGATTTGCGAATCCAGCGGATGTACAAGTTCAGGATGGGGAAGGAACTATTTTCCAAAATGGTGCTTTAGCACCGGGTAGTTATTGCTTGGTCGTCTTAGACGGAAATGGTTGTTTCGCAGGAGAAGGTTGTTTCACCGTAGTTGACCCAAGTCCAATTAACATCGAAGTTCAACCAGAAAATGTGTCTTGTAACGCATTGGGTACAATTATCCTAGATGTGACAGGAGGAACAGGGGCTTATACTTATAATTGGACAGACCTTGATGGGAACGATAATGTTAGAGACAGAGACGAATTAGCAGAAGGTACTTATAATGTAGAAATTAGAGATGAAAATGACTGTGTAGTAACCATCGAAAATATCGCGATTGTTACTGAATGTGATGATTTTGACCCACCAGTCGTTGAAAATATCATTATTGTAGATGCAACGTGTGGTAATCCAAATGGTAGCATTACCATTATGGTAGCAGGAAACGAAGCAGATTATAGCTATGAATGGGAACCAGCGACCGTAGCGACGAATGAAACGGGCAACAGTATTTCTAGCTTATTTGCTGGAGCATATACACTGAAAATTACCGATAATTTCAATGTAAATAATTTCATTGAAACAGTAATTACAGTCAGTAATACAGATGGACCAGCTGTCATTGACCCAGTTATTACCCCAACAGCATGCTTAGGGGCAACTGGAAGCATTGATTTCACAGCAGCTACAGGATTGACGTTCTTTTGGAATGACTTGAATGCAGCGACAAATACTAGAACCGACTTAACGGCTGGTGCTTATATTGTCGTAGTAACTAGTGAGGATGCGCCTGATTGTCCAGCTGTCTTAACGATAGAAGTGCCATCAGAAAATGGATTTGAGGCAGAAGTAGCGGTTAATAAAAAAGCTACTTGTGGGGAGAATGATGGTTCTGCGACAATCATTGTAAATGGAGGAACTGGACCATTCGCTTATTCTTGGGGCGAAGGAGATACTAGAAATGATTTAGCAGCAGGCATTTATCAAGTAACAATTGTTGATAACGGTACTGGCTGTACAACGGAAGTATCTTTTACTATCAGTGATAACATTGTAGCAGAAGCTGCGATTATTATAGAAAACGAACCAGCTATCTCTTGTATTGGAGCGACTGATGGAGAAGTAATATATACTGTTGAAATAGACTTAGATTTCAATGAACCAGTATTTGAATCTATTATTGATATAGATGGGAATGAATTCGAAAACGGAAGCTTACCAGCAGGAGAATACTGTGTGAGAGTAGTCGATGGCAATGGTTGTAGCGTGGTTTCTGAATGTTTCTTTGTTGTTCAACCTGAACCAATTAAGGTGGAGGTAATGGTAACAAATGTAACTTGTGATGAAAATGGTACAATTGAAGTAATTGCTACAGGAGGTACAGGAAACTTGAGTATTGTTTGGAATGATGCCGTATTAGAATCTTCCTTTAGTCGAACAGACCTTTCTACTGGAAACTACGGCTTTGGTATTGTAGATGTTAATGGTTGTGAAGTAACCGTTGAATCTGTAACGATTGCGGATGAATGTGGTTGTGAAGCAGATGCAGGAACGATTAGTTTAGTAGGAAATCCTACTCGATGCTACGAAATGCAGCCAATTACAGTAGCTGCAATATCAGATAGTAATACAGTTGTACCAGAAGGATACTCTGTAAACTATCTCTTAACGAGCGGTAGCCAATTATTAATTGTACAAGCTTCAGAAACACCAAGTTTTGAAGTGAATATGATTGGTAGGTATACGATTCATACGATTGTTTATGATCCTGCAACTTTCAATTTCTCAGATATAACGATTGGCGTAACGAATGCCTTTGAGGCAAATATGATGTTGATTCAAGGTGGAGGAACGACTTGTGGAAGTTTAGATATAACGGGAGCCACTGTTCAGATTGACGATTGTAACATTACGATGTGTGATAATCCAGTGGTAACGAACGTAACCATCATTGAAGCGACTTGTGGAAACACAAATGGCGCAGCAACAGTGAATATTCAAGGAAATACAAGTGATTATAACTTCGCTTGGTCAACAGCGGAAGGAAGTAGTAATGATGTAGGGAATGTAAGAACAGGCTTAATCGCTGGTGCTTACACCGTGACCATTACTTTAACAGGTAATGCAGATTGTGAGACAGTTCAACAAATTGCCATTGGTAATGTTGATGGGCCTATCTTACCAACACCTGTGATTACGCCAGCTACTTGCTTGGCAGGTAATGGCGGAATTGATTTCTCTAATGCACCTACGAACTTGACCTTTACTTGGGCAGATGATTTCTCTTCTAGTAATGTTAGAGAAAATCTTACCGCTAGAACTTACATAGTAACCGTAAATGACAGCAACGCACCAGATTGTCCACAAGTAATGGAAATCGAAGTGCCAAGTAGGAATACTTTAACAGGTGCAGCAGTGATTAATCAACAACCAACTTGTGGTCAAGATGACGGTTCAGTTACCATAACAGTAGCGAACGGAGTTGGACCATTTAATTTTAGTTGGAATGCGGATAGAAGTGCCACTAGAATGGACTTAGCTGCGGGAATTTATGAAGTAATCGTTGTAGATGAAGGTACAGGTTGTATGACCGAAGTTACCTTCACTTTAACAGATAGAGTCACAGCGGCAGGGGTTTTCATTGATAATGTCACGAATATTTCTTGTCCTGGTGAAGCAAATGGTGCAGTTAACTTTACGGTTAGTGAGCCAGACGGATTTGCTGGACCAGCGACGACTCAAATTACAGATGGTAATGGAGATGTATTTGAATCAGGTAGTTTAGCTGCTGGTGAATACTGTATAGTGGCTCAAGATGCCAATGGATGTGTGGCAGGTCAAGCTTGTTTTGTTATCGAAGCACCAACTAGCATTAATGTTGAAGTTGGATTAACGAATAAAACAGCAGCAAACAATGGCAGCATTAACTTGACCGTAAGCGGAGGAACACCAAGTTATACTTTCAACTGGTCTGACCTTAGTGGAAATACGCAGCCAGAAGATAGAACAGATTTAGCACAAGGTACTTATGATGTGACGGTTACAGATGCCAATGGCTGTAGTGTGGTCGTGGAGAACTTATTTATCGCTGACTTTGAAGCTTGTCAAGTAGTTGCAGGCACGGCAGTAGCGACAAATTTAGCGACTATCTGTTTAGAAGATGGAGCAGCTGATTTAACAGTTGATGTACAGAATGCGACCTTATCTGAAGGATTTGAACAAGCTTATATCTTAACAAGTGGCGCTGAGAATAATATCATTAGAATTAGCACTGCTCGAAGTATAAGCATGATTGAAGCGGGTGAATTTACGATTCATAGCTTAGTATACAATCCAGCAACCATTAATTTAAATGACTTTAATAATGGCAACTCGACCATAGCTGATTTAAATGTGTTATTACTACAAGGTGGCGGAACGATTTGTGGTGCTTTACAAGTAGCAGGTACTGCGGTTGTCTTAGAAGATTGTCCTTTTGACCCAGTAGCGAATACAACGTACCAAGATGTAGCAGTAACGGATACGGATACTTTCTGTATTGATTTAGCAGGATTCGATGAGACTGGATTAGCAGTAACACTAGCAGATGGTAGCAACGCTGGAACTTCTGATTATGGAACTTATAGCTTAGTTGGAAACTGTGTGATTTATACCGCAGGAACTGAACCAGGCACATTTGTAGATTCCATCACGGTTATTGCTACTAATAGCAATAATGATTCATTAATCACTAACTTCATCATCACCATCTTTAATACAGATTGTGACAATACAATGGAGTCCATGACGATTAATGTTGGAGATTGTGCAGATGCAGCGGCAATTTGCTTACCGATTCCATTAGAAGATTACCAATCTTATAGTGTCTTCTCTAATGGACAGCCTTATGATGGAAGTCCAGTAGCTTGTAATTTTGATACCGTGATTGCTTATACTTATTTCACTTTATTAGGAATGGGAGAAACAGGGCCTTATCAATTAGATGCTTGGCCTGTGAATAATAATAGCTTCAGTGGAGCATTTGCAAATGTAGGCGCATTAGTTGACTCCATGAATATTTGGGACCCAACAGGAAACTGGATGATTTTACCAAATCAATTATTGATTGTTGGTGGAAATCCTGCAAATGATTACGGCATTATGAATGTAACGCAATTAGCGTTCTTAAATTCAACTGCTGAAATTGGTTTCAATATTGGTTTGGTTGCTTTAGGTAGTGAAATCGCCTTACCAGTTGGTGATTACCAAATCAAGTTAGTGAACGATTCTACGACTTGTATCCATACCATTAACTTAACAGTGGAATGTAATATGGATTCGATTCCTGACCCAGTCAATGATACCTTGAACTTAATCGTTCAAGCGAACCAAACAGACCAAGTTTGTGTAGCGTTAGAGACAGGATTTGACAGATTAACTACGGAGTTTGTTTTATACAACGGAAATACTACAGATGGTTCAGCCTTCGGTAATTGGACGATTACGAATAATGGTTGTCTAGAATATACGGCTGGTGGAACAGAAGGCATCCATGTCGATACTATTTGTGTAGCCGCAATAAGTGCAGAAGGTATTCGAGATACGACTTGTATCATCGTTAGCATAACGCCAAGAGAACCTACTACGGAAACGATTCCGTTCTTTGTGGAAATGTTAGAGTCGGTAACTATTTGTGGAAATATTCCTACTGACTTTGGTATGGACTTATCCATTATGTTACAAGATGGTGGAACGGGTAATGCAAGTACTTTCGGCAATTACACGGTTGATACGGAGAATGGTTGTATTAATTACTTCGCCAATGGCATCGCAGGAGAGAATGTAGATACGGTAATGGTGGTTATTTGTGATAATCAATTAAACCTTTGCCATACCATTAACTACGTTGCTACGATTACTACGGGCGATGAAATAATAGAAACAACTAGGGATACCATTATTCTAAGTGTGGTAGCGAATAATAGTGAATCTATTAATATTCCATTAGAAAATGGCTTTGATGCGAATACGACAACTGTTGTGCTAGAGAATGGAGGTAGTATGAGTGGTTCAGGATTTGGGGCATGGGAGATTGATGGAAATGGAGATTTAGTATACACGGCGGGTAATACTACAGGAATTGGTGTAGACACCATTTTAGTAATCGCAACGAATGCAGACGGTCTTCAAGATACCACTGTTTTCCTAGTGAATATTACGGCTGCACCAATAGCAGAAAATACCATCTTCTTCGACGTAAGAGCTGGAGAGATGGGTGAATTCTGTCCGATATTACCTGATACTTTTGGAATGAACTTGTCATCTGACTTAATGTTTGGTGGAAATGCTGCTGCTTCTAGCTATGCGGATTATAGTGTGAATGATACGACAGGTTGTATTACTTATGTGGCAAAAGAGTTGACTGGGGCATTTGTTGATACCGTTGAAGTAATAACTTGTGATGTAGACTTGGACATTTGTATCAGAACATTCTTCATTGCAACGATTAATCCATCATTAGATACCATTCAAGTAAATACGAATGAAGGAAGACCAGTTGAAATCTGTATTCCAACAGACCAATTGTTTACGCCTTTTGATTCACTTGAATTATGTAATGAACCTCAGTTTGGAACAATTGAAGTTAGTGCAACCGATACTTGTTTAACTTATACACCAGATCCAAACTTAATGATTGGTGGAATGGATACACTTTGTATTGTAACAACAGACGATTCAGGAGTAAAAGATTCTACTTATGTAATCATCGAGGTAGTGGCACCATGTACGGAATTATTTGAGGCCGAAGCACAAGATGTAGTAACGACCGATTGTGAGGTTGGCTTCAAGTATTGTGTAGAAGTGCCATTGAATGCGATTAATAACTACGACTTCTTCTTAAATGGAGCAATGTATGATGGAGTATTTGAAGCTTGTAATATAGATTCAGCCTTCGCTTATACTTACTTCACCGTACCAGAAAGAGGTGAGGTTGGACCATATACTTTAAATAACTGGAGTATCAATGGAACGACCTTTACTGCACCATTTGAGGTAATTGGAGATTTAGTAGACTCAATGAATGTTTGGGATACCATTGGTACTTGGACCTTGAATGAAGATTTATTAATCATTGAAGGTGGTATGCCAGGGGTTAGTTATGGTATGTTGGATATTACCCAAGATGCTACGGGGGCAATGGCTACCTTATTAATCAATGATAATATCACACCGAGAGGAACCATCTTGAATTTACCTGTAGGAACGAATCAATTGGTGATTACAGAACGAAACTTAGGTTGTACGGACAGCATCACTATTAATGTGAGTTGTAGAGAATGTGTAGACGTCTATAGCGGACCAACTACTTTCTTCCTAGATAATTGCGATACAACCGCCATGGTTTGTTTGGCTATTGATTTAGCGAATGCAGATGAATTCAGTATCACCGATAATGGACAACCTGCAAATGTGGCCACTTGTGAAGGAGATAGTTTGACAGCGTATAGTATTGCATTAATTCCAGATAATGGTGAAATTGGGCCTTATGAGTTGAATGGCTGGGATGTGAACGATACCACTTTCATAGGAACTACGTTCAATAATGTAGGCGAATTAGTACAACAATTAAATGACTTTGACCCGACAGGCAACTGGTTCGTAGATGAAGTAGCAGGTCAGGTAAAAGGAGGTAATCGAAATATGCGATACGATAATATGCGTATCACACAAACGAATACAGAGAACAGAGTAGTCTTACAAGTTCAATTTGTGGGAGGAATGGATAATATAGGGTTAAACTTGACCACAGGTATTCATAATATCTCCGTAACGAATAGAGTAGATGGTTGTGAATACGATTATGTCATTACGATTGATTGTAAGATTGAGGTACCAGAAAACGGAACCGTGATTGATACCACGATTTTCAGAGAGGATACACAAACGATTTGTTTAGATACGGAAGATTTACCTGGCGCTCCAATAAGCATTACGAATGTGTGTGAATCGGCGGCAACAGGCATGATAGATTATACGATTGATACAGAGAACTTCTGTGTAACTTATACGGGGGTTAGTGCTGGTTCAGATGCATTATGTATCGAAATTTGTGATGCAGATGGAAATTGTGATACGACGAATATCATTATTCAAGTATTACCATTATCTGCAAAAGATACCATTGAGGTAAGCGTAGTCAGTGGCAAAACAGAAACCTTCTGTTTAGAAACCATTATTCTACCAGGAGAATTGGATACGATTTACAATTTCTGTGAAGAAAATGCTGGTTCATTCGCTGACGTATCTATACTAGAAGGCACACCATGTATAGAATATACTGGAAATGCTTTAGGACAAGATGAAGCGTGTATCGTGATTTGCGATGTAGATGGTGTTTGTGATACCACCATCTTCCTAATCAATGTAACGATTCCACCAACAGACACTGTAGATAGAGACGTCATCTTAACTTCAGATACTTTATCCATTTACTGTTTTGATTTAGGAGACTTAAGTGGAAATATCGTCAGCTTCGATAATGTATGTCGTCCAGATTCTGCGGAAATTGTTGAATTTACCTTAGATACGACTACTTTCTGTGTGGACATTAATCCATTAGCAATTGGTCAAGATACGGCTTGTTTAGTAGTTTGTGATGAATTCGGGGTATGCGATACAACCATCCTAGCGGTTACGGTTATGCCAGGCGCAGATGATTTATTACCGATTGCGGTTAATGATGATACGTTAACTCGATTAAATACACCAGTTATTATTGATTTAATAGCGAATGATACCTTCAATGGAGATACTGTGGAGATTGGCATCATAGACTTACCAGAAAATGGAACGACCTTCGTCAATCCAGATAATAGTGTGACTTACGCACCAGACAATGACTTCTGTGCGGTTGAAAGAGACTCCTTCACTTACTTTATTAGTAATGGAGTAGGGCGAGATACCGCAACCGTAACGGTTCAAGTATTATGTGAAGACATTACCGTATTCAATGGTTTCTCTCCAAATGGAGATGGAGTGAACGATGTATTCACTATCTTAGGCATAGAAACGTTCCCAGACAACGAAGTAACAATCTTCAATAGATGGGGGAATGAGGTGTACAACCAAAAAGGATATACTAATTCAAAAGGTTGGGATGGTACATGGCAAGGAAATCTTGTTCCAGATGGTACTTACTTCTACGTAATTGACAAAGGAGATGGCACGGACCCAATTAGTGGTTATGTCTTTTTACAGCGATAATTGATAAACGTAAAAAGGCGATGCTTTTGCATCGCCTACTTTTACGTTTGATTTATACGAATTAAGGTTTTAGTAAACAAAATTGGAGTGAGTGGTTTTAGCTACTCGCTCTTTTTTGTTTTAGTAGCCTACTAATAATATTCCTTTTAAGGGCAAATGTAATCTACTACTGATATAAAGGGTCTCAAGGAAGGTATAAACTTTTGTAAAATCATCAGATTTTCGATATTCATTCCTAACAGCAATAACCAAATATTCAACATTGAACATCATACAAGCTTGAAAAATATCTTTCAGAAATTGATTATTATCAACAGCTCGACCAGCTTCAACTTCAATAACTATTCTACCATCTTTGCTTAAAGCATCCGCATTA
>CALFWI010000147.1 GCA_937928615.1 uncultured Saprospiraceae bacterium
CAAAACGACGATTGTAATAATGCTGTTGATTTAGGGATACTTCCTTATTGTGAAACAACGGTTTATACCAATATAGCTGCATCAACAAGCAATATAGGAATCGACAATATTCCGACTTGTTTTAATGGAGGGAGTGTAGAAAATGATGTTTGGTTTAAATTTACCATTCCAAGCGATGGCAATAGCAAAAATTTTAAAATCACGTTAACTACGGCGACTACCAATGGCATCATCAATCCACAAATAGCGATTTATAGAGGAGATTGTGCAGCAAATCAATTATCTGATTTAGGCATTTGTACTTCTGTTGAATCAGGCGAAACGGGCTTAGCCTTGGAAGCTATTGGTTTAAAAACAAACACCCAATATTTTTTAAGAGTGAATGATTTCTCAGCCACTGCAACGCCCAATTCGGGAAATTTCACGCTTTGTATAGAAGATTTAGCCACTTTTTTTAATATAGGTGAAACGCCTAGCACTGGATTATGCGAAGGTTCCTTATTTGATTCAGGAGGCAATGAAGGGGATTATGGCATACTAGAAAATCATTTATTTACAATTTGTCCAACTGACTTTCATCGTTGTATAGCTATTGAAGTAGAAAGTTATGATATAGAAGCCGAATTTGACCAATTAACTATCTTTGAAGGCTCCCCTGATAATATTGGAACAACATTACTAACTATTGATAGAATTGGACAAACCGCTCTTGCTTACGCTAAAAGTGATTGTATCACGGTTCAATTTACTTCTGATGCTTCACAAAATAGAAATGGTTTTAAATTAAACTGGCAGTGTTTAGCGGAAGCATGTCCAGAGATTGAATCGACCACTTGCGACAACCCAATTCCTATTGCTCAAATACCTTTTGAAGCGACTAATTTAAGTACTTGTTTTGCAGGCAATGATATAGAATTTGGTCCTTGTGGAGAAGATGATTTTTTAAGTGGTTCAGAATATATTTTTGCTTATGATTCGCCTGGGGGAGAATGTATTTCAGTCAATATTAGTGGCGTTATTCCTGAAACGGGTATTTCTATCCTAAGAGGTTGTCCAGAATCAGGGGATGCAGTTTGCATTAATCAAAAACAAGCCATTGGTAATCAGACTAATTTCACCTTACCAAATATTTCCCTGCAAGAAAAAGGGAGGTATTATTTTATTGTAGCCAATGAAGATAATTGTACCCCTTTTGATATTTCTATCATTAATGCTACGACCTGTCCAAATGTATTTCCCTCTGCTTCTGCTTGCGAAAATGCGTTGGTTTTAAATGGTTGTACTCCTGATATTCCTACAGCTTTAACCGTAGAATTAGGTTCAGGTAGTGCTGATTTTTTCAAATTTGATGTAAATAATGGTTGTTGGGAAGATGTCTTCGAGACCAATTACACTTGGTTTACCTTTGAAGCTCAGGCAGATGGAGAATTTGCATTTTTATTGCGTAATAATGACCCTGATGGTTTAGTCGATATTGATTTTAATATTTGGGGCCCTTTTAATAATTTAGAAAATGCTTGTACAGCTTCTGAAAATACCCAACCGATTAGAAGTTCTTGGGCAGATGACTTACTTTATAGCGTAACAGGTCTAGCCAATATAAATCCTGAGTTAGGTACTCCTGTTACCAACACTTGTGAGGGCGCTTTTGGAGAAGGTTTTGTTAAGCCTTTGCAAGTCAAAAAAGGAGAAGTTTATGTGGTACTAATTAATGATTTTGATGGCGTTATTTTTAGTGGTGCTATCGCCATAGATTTTGCGGGCACTACACCAGAGATTCTAACAGAGATACCGAATAGTATTATGATTGCTCAAGATACTTTTATCTGCGCCGATAATTCAATTACTTTGACAGCAAATGGGGCATCTGCTTACGAATGGAGTCCTACCGAAAGTTTAGATTGTAGAAATTGTCCAAGTCCAGTAGCTACACCATTAACAACCACAACTTACACTTTAGAGGCGAGTACAGTTTGTAGTGTAGTTGCTAGAGAAGTAACCGTAGAAGTGATTCGTGCCAATGCGGGAATCGACCAATCTGTTTGCCAAGGTGCAATTATCCAATTAAATAGTGAAATTACTGCTACTAATATTAGCTATACCTGGTCAAGTCCAACGGGAATCAATAATCTAAGTTGTACGGATTGTCCCAATCCTATTTTAACCGCAAACGACGTTGGTAATTTTGAATATAGATTAGACCTCCAAAAAGAGGGTTGTATAACGAGCGATACGATGCTATTAACAGTCGTGGCAGGAACGGCACCTCTTTATAACATTGTCAATAATCAAGAATTATGTTTAGGGGATAGTCTACATTTAGGAGGAGAAGTAGTAGCAGGGCAAACTTATGAATGGACCACCAAAACAAATGAGTTGATAGCTACCACTGCAAATCCAATTATCTCCCCAGCAACGACAACCACCTATTTTTTAAAAGTCGCTCGAACGGAGTGTAGTCTTCCTGCCTTAGATAGTGTAACTATTGAAGTGAATCAATTACCGATTATTAATATCCGTGAAGACACGATTATTTGTCAGGCAACGCCTATTTTATTAGGAAATACGACTATCGAAAATGGCGTTAGTTATGAATGGACAAGCAATGACTTAACAACAATTAATGCCCCAAATTTAGCCAACACTATTGCAAGGCCTCTCAATGACGACACCTATAAATTAACAGCAACAAACGGCGCTTGCCAAATTAGTGATTCCTTGAACATTAGCGTTAAACCAATTTCCCTTGAATTTACCAATAATAGAGATGTAGTTAATTTATGTCTAGGAGAAACGTTAGCACTCAATGTAGCAGTAACCCCTCCAAATAGTCTTCCTCAAATAAGTACATTCGAACAAACTTTAGATACCATTGCTACTAGTTTATTACTCCAACCAATGACCAATCAAACGTATATTGTGAGCCTCGATGTAAATGGTTGTACAGCTGCTGACACCCTTACAGTAAAAGTAGACTCTTTACCAAAAAATAGAGCTATTTCACCAGCAGATACAACGGTCTGTTTAGGCACTCAATTAATACTAAGTTCGCCTATTTATGATACCCAATTCTATCCAAATATTCAACACCAGTGGTCTCCAAATATAGGTTTTGATAGTCCCGATTCTTTTTATAACTTAGTTATCACGCCTACGGATACCGTAATGCTTAGTAGAGTGAATCAAAATGGCGCATGCATAGACACTTCAACGACCTTGATTAATGTCATTCCGTTTATAGAAATAGCCGTTACACCAATTAATAACCTTATTTGCGAAGCAGCAGCAGTTGACTTATCAGCGGATGTACCAGAAACAGCAACAGATTTAGCTTGGTCACCAGCTGAAAATATTAGTTGTACAGCTTGTCCAAATCCTACGGTCTCCCCTCTTCAAACCACTACATATACCTTATCAGGCACCTGGATGGACTGTCCTATTATGGGGTCAACAGAAATAGCCGTTACTAATTTTTCGGGTACAACCTTGACAAATCTAGATACCAATGTGATTTTCATTGGTCAAAGTGTCGATTCTATTATTATCCAAACCGAATTAGAAAATATTACCGCAATCGAATGGAGAGAAGACGGTCAATTAATAGCAGGCGAAAATGACTTTATTTTAAGTTATGTACCGCTAGCCAATGTTCCCCCCTCAGATGAAGTTCGGACCGTAACGATAGAAGCAATGTTGACTACAGCAGAAGGGTGTATTTTCTTTTTAGAAACCGTTATTATAGTACAACCACCAATCGTTCCTAATGTATTTACACCAGGGAATGATGGTCTAAACGATTACTTTAATATAGCACTTTCAAGTAAAGCAGAAAATATTACCGTTTTTAGAGTATATAATCGTTGGGGAAATATTATGTATGATAATGAAGCACCAGAAAAAGGTTGGGATGGTAGCAAACGAAATAATCAAAAAGACTTTATGCCTTCTGGTGTTTACGTTTATTTGATACAATATCAGGTGGGTGAAAAAACGGAGACGGTTAAAGGGAATGTAACTTTGATTCGGTAAGAAGCTACGATACACAGGAAATTTCAAACCGTGTACCGTGAGCCGTATACCGTTTTATATAAAAATAGACAGAATCAAATTAAAAATACTCATAGCAAAGGCTAAATAAATGGCAGAAATAAAGCCATTTACCTTAAAATTTTTCATAAAATGAGCCGTTACCAAAATAACGATGGCATCTACAATAAAAGCAAATAAGCCAAGCGTTAACCATCGTAAAGGCGCACTAACTAAATCCATAAAAGCGCCCAAAGTAGCATTCAAAACTGCTAAAACAATAGCTACGATAATGGCACTTACAAAATTTTTCACTTCTACGCCTCTTAATAAACTGGCTGCTAGTAGTAAAGCCAAAGCGTTTAAGACAATCTGTATTAGAAAGTTATTTCCTGTAGTTTGAGCAATGAAATAATCTAAAAAAAGTGGTTGATCCATGATTTAATGATGAACGATGAATATTGAGTGAAACGAAATCCCCGTTTACTCCAATAAATTGAAGATTTACATCAGAGATGAACGATAAATTCGGCATCTATAAAGACAAATTATTGTTTCGTAGATGATAGTTTTATATTGAAGATGAAACAATCTCGAAAGTTATTTTAGTTACAAGTATTACTTGAATCTTCTATAATATTACTAGAAATCCCCTCTTTATCCATTAGCCTTTTCCTGCTCCATTTTATCTATTTGCTGTCTCAATTTCTCATTTTCTTTACGCAGTTCTTCTATTCGTTTATCCTTATACTCTAAATCCTCTTCTAATTTTCGGATTTCATAAGTCGCTGTTTCATCCACTTTATCGGTTCTATTCGTCCGAGTTTCACTCGTTTTTTCTTTCTGCTGATTGAATAAATCTTTCACGGTTTGCATGCCATCTTCTCCATTATAATAAGAAGCACCTAAAAAAGCCAAAGGCCCAACGATGAGCATCATAATTATAAATCGAGAGAATACAGTCAATCTTGCTTTTCTAGCCATAATGTTACAATTTTATATTTAGTAATTTTATATCAATATCTTTGGGAAACGATGAGCAATGAATGATGAACTATAAACGATGCCTGTCTACCGACAGGTAGACATGATGAATTCGTCAAATTAAAGATATACTCGAAAACAATTGTGATTTTTAATAGAATAGTTTTATCATAAAGTAGTTAAAGTTAATACAATCACAATTCATCGTTTATAGTTCATCATTCATCATTTCAATAAAATCCCTATTGAAAAGATATTTAAAAAGACATTTCTTTGTTTAAAAGTCTAACTTTTTTAGGTAAAAGTCTTATTTAATCTACTTATTCTTAAGTTTTTAAGACAAAATCAAGTAATCGACCAGCAATTCATCATATGACGGAAGTTTTTATTTACGATACCTTACGAACTCCTTTTGGCAAAGGAAACCGCGATAGTGCTTTATTTGAGGTTCGACCAATAGATTTATTAAGCAAATGTTTGAAAGCTTTACAAAAACGCAATCAATTAGACACCAAGGCAGTAGCTGATTTAATTATAGGATGTGTGATACCAACCGATGGGCAAGCAGATAATATTGCCAAAACAGCATTATTGCACGCCAATTGGTCTTCAAGTATCCCCGGTATACAAATCAATCGTTTTCAAACTTCTGGTTTGGCAGCAGTTGGTTTGGCCGCCGCTAAAATAAAAGCTGGTTGGGAAAACTTAGCCGTGGCAGGAGGCATAGAAAGTATGAGTCGTATTCATAGAAAAAATAATCGAGGTGCTATATCTAGTGACCCAGATATTATGAATAAAATTGGGTCTATTCCCAGTGGTGTAGCAGCTGATTTAATTGCGACCATGGAAAATTTTTCTAAAGAGCAATTGGATAATTATGCTTTTAAATCTATCCAAAAAGCAATTACCGCTCATCAAAAGAACTATTTCAGCAAATCAGTCATTCCAATTTACGACCAAAACAAGATTCCAATTTTAGTACAAGATGAAACAATCAATACCGCAATTACTTTAGAAGAGATAACGGAACAAACGCCTATTTTTCCAAAATCCCAACGATTTGGTTTCGATGCCATTGCCCTTAGAAAATATCCATTAATCGAACAAATCACTCCTTTACATAGTGAAAAAAATATAGCGCAACCTGCCGATAATGCAGCTTTAGTTTTAGTAGGGAATGCTGAACAAAGCAAAATACTAGGCTTAAAAGCTAGAGCAAAAATAGTAGCGGTTAAGACCATTAGTACCGAATTAACCATTACCCATAAGGGAGGGATTGAAGCAGCCAAAAAAACTTTAGCAGCGGCCAAATTAAAACCCAAAGATATTGACCTCTGGTACATCAATGAATCTTTTGCAGCGCCCGCCTTACTCTTTCAAAAAACGTTTAAAATTGCCGATAAAAGGCTCAATCCTTGTGGTGGTAATATTGCTTTTGGAGATGCACTAGGCGCCAATGGCGCTATCTTATTAGGCATGTTAATCGACGAGTTAGAACGTCAGCAGTTGAAAAGAGGGCTGATTGCACTAAGCGCAGAAGGAGGAATTGGAAAGAGTATGATTATTGAAATTGTATAAGACAGTTGCCAGTTGCCTGTTACCAATTATAGATCTAACTGGAAACTGGAAACTGGAAACTGGAAACTAAAACCATGATAAAATATAAAAAAGATACCGAAAATATAGTTACGCTTACCTTAGACATGGGACAACGCCATGAAAATGTGGTGAATCATCAGATGTATCAATACTTTAAACCAGTATTGACACATTTGCAAAAAGAAAAAGCGAAAGGCACCTTAAAAGGCATTATTCTAACCTCTGGAAAAAAGAATTTCTTAGAAGGTGGTGAATTAGAATACCTACATACGAGTATTGACCCAAAAGAAATTTACAAGCATTCACTTTCATTAAATAAATTTTTCAGGGCTTTAGAACATCCAGGTGTACCTGTTGTCGCTGCAATTAATGGTAGTGCTTTAGGAACTGGATTTGAGTTTGCTTTAGCTTGTCATCATAGAATAGTGGTAGACGACTCCAAAATTCGGCTAGGGCATCCTGAGGTAACCGTTGGTTTAATGCCTGGTAATGGTGGAATCACAAGGCTACTATGGTTATTGGGGCTAGAAAAGGCCTATACTGTACTAACAAATGGTAAAAAGTATCGGCCACAAGAAGCTTTAAAAGTAGGTATCATTGATTCGATAGCCCCCAATCAAAAATCCATGATGGAACAGGCAAAACAATGGTTGCTCTCCAATAATGAAGGAAGAAGACCTTGGGATAGAGTAGATGGAAAAATTCCAGGAGGAACAGGTAATGACCCCAAAGTTGCTCAAGTTATACAAAAATTAGCAGCACAATTATCAAGAGAAACCTATAATAATTATCCAGCACCACAAGCCATTTTAAATACCTTAGTAGAAGGGTCAAAAGTCGATTTTGATACGGCCACAACTATAGAAAGTCGCTACTTTACAGAATTAGCCTTACGTCCAGAAACCAGAAACATGATTAATACTTTTTGGTACGACTACAATGCCATAAAAAAAGGGATTAATCGACCAAAAGGATTTGGTAAATTTAGGGCTAAACAAGTAGGGGTCATCGGGGCTGGGAGAATGGGTTCAGGTATTACTTTTAATTGTATTAAGAAGGGATTGAAAGTTGTGTTAAAAGATGTCTCAAAACCTATTGCCGAATTAGGAAAACAATATGCTAAAGACAATTTAGTCGCATTAGTTGCCCAAGGCACTATTTCTGCCGAAGAACAAACTACACTTTATAATAATATTACAACTTCTGCTAAACCAGAAGATTTTGAAAATTGTGATTTAGTCATAGAAGCCGTCTATGAGAATGAGATGGTAAAAGCCAAAGCGTTGAAAGACGCAGAACAGCATATTGATGAATACGCCATTTTTGCGACGAATACCCTATCTATTCCCATTACTAAGTTGGCAGAAGCGGCTTATCGGCCAGAAAATTATGTAGGATTACACTTCTTTTATCCTGTAGAAAAAGTGCCCTTAGTAGAAATTGTTCGAGGAAAGAAGACCTCAGATGAAACCATCGCTAGAGCTTTTGATTTTGTTAGAACTATGGGAAAAATTCCAATTGTTGTAAAAGATGATTGGGGGTTCTATGTCGCCAGAGTACAGAATACCTATATTTTAGAAGGGATTACTTTATTACAAGAAGGTTATCCACCCGCTTTGATAGAGAATCTAGGTTTACAAGCAGGTATGCCTAAAGGTGCATTGGCTTTTGCCGATGATTTATCGCTAAAAATGGTATTAAAATATGAAAATCAAGCAGCAGCCCATTACGGTAGTCAATATGTACCGCATCCAGCCGTTGCTACCTTAAAAAGAATGGTAGAGGATTTGGATAGAACAGGTAAATTTAAACAAGCAGGTTTTTATGAATATACGCAGGAAGGTAAATATTTATGGCAGAAGTTAGGGCAATATTTCCCCATAACACAAGCTGATTACCTCCATGAAAATATTAAAGAAAGAATGTTGTTTGCACAAGTTATTGAAGCAATTTGGTGCATGCAAGAAAAAGTAATTTCTTCTGTCCCAGAAGCTAATTTAGGCAGTATTTATGGTTGGGGATTTCCTGCTTTTACAGGCGGTGTTTTTCAGTATGTAAACAGTTATGGATTGAATAATTTCATCGAAAAATGTGAGCAATTTAAAAAAAATTACGGCCCGAGATTTAGGGTACCTCGTATTTTAAAACAGATGAAAAAAGAAGGGAAGATTTTTGCGTAGAGGAAATAATCTAAAGTAGTTCTAGATTTCAGGCCTAAAGAGAGAAGTTATCTTATTTTTTTTCTCAGGCAAGATACCTATACCACAAAAAAAATAAAGTGAGGCACTTAACGTGCCTCACCTTGAATGAGATAAACAAAAAAGGCTAAAAGTAAACAAATGTTTCGTCTTACGTTATATTGAAAAATAACATTCAAATTGGTCAACTCTACTAATTTCGTGCTTCACGAAAAATCAATCACCACCCAATAATTAGAGTTTTATGCTTAAATCCCATAGTAGGGAAATGTAATTTGTAATCTGGAAGAAATGTGCAAGTTCGGAATATATTTACTGGTAGCTTTGCTAAAAGATTCACTAACACAATAAAATTTATTATATATTTTTAATTTTGAAATAATAAAGTCAAATTATCGACTTTTCAAAACAAAATATTAACTCGCTGCGGAAGCTCGGGCAACATTACCTGCTGGCTGTTGCCACTGTAGTAAGGTGGTATATTTCTTAAGTGCACCTTTTTTCAAAATCTTACATGCTGCTGGGTCATAGTATAACATACGTAGTAGGCTCGCAAAATCACCAATACTTTGACCTACTGACATATAATCAATAAGCATGCCACAAGTTAAATCAATTAAGGCCTCTCTTTCTTCTCCTCTATAACTTAAAACAGGTAAACCTTTGGATAAGGCTTGCATAATGCCATTATAAGTTTTCGTTCTAGCTGGCATCATTAAAAAATTTGCCTGATGAAAAGCTTCTTCAACTTTCTCCATCCTTTTCCAATTTAAGATTTGGACAATTGGCTTGATTTTTAATTTTTCAGACCAATGCAAAACAGGAATCGTATATCCGCCTTTGTCTATGAAAATTAACTTAATTTGTTTTTGATGTTTCGGGGTTAATTCATGATAAAATTCGGCAAAGGAGTTCATGACGATTTCTACGCCAGATTCCGATACCAAATCGCTAACTGCTAATAGGGTAAATGGATACATATTTTATACGAGTCTTTTCTTTGGAAATTAATTAGAGTGGACTAAAATACTAGCAGGGTATTTCTAAAAAAGAAAGAATATCGTAGCCTCGTTATTTTGGAGTTGTCTGAGCAAAAGTTTCCGTTAATATCTTCTGCGGGGGGAAAGTCATATATCAGTAGGTAAAGTCGCTAAATTGGTTCTTTAAATTAGCATTTTAGCTACAGTCGTACAATGCAGTGGGCGGGGAACTAGTAGCAAATTGCAAGATAATGTGTAAAAAAGCAGGACAAAATCTGTATTTTTGTGACGGATAATTAAATAGAATTCGTTCGTTTTAAATGTTTTTTAAATAATTAAAAAATTGTATATTTTAAAAAAACAGTCATATTATATTGATAGTCAATTTAAATTATCAAACACAAGTTATTTTCTATCAATCAAAGAAATTATTTTCAAAATTATAAAGTGACAGAGACTCGGACATAAAAAGGAATAAAGTTTTATAAATCAAACAATAAAAAAGGGGGTGTTTTTTACGTAAAGTCTTCCTATTAAGGCTCGCAAAATCTACAAAATAATCCTATCTTTGCCCCTTCTAAATTTAAAATAGTTAAAACTCATATCATTTGAGATAAAATTTTTTACTTAAAACCTGTAATTAATTTTATCCTACCTAAATCCATATTTCAATGAATTTACACGAGTACCAAGGAAAAAATCTTTTAAAAAGCTTTGGCGTTACTATTCAAGAAGGAATCGTAGCAGACACCGCTGCGGATGCAGTAGCAGCTTACAAACAATTACAAAAAGATACCAACACAGAGTGGGCAGTCATTAAAGCGCAGATTCACGCAGGTGGTCGTGGAAAAGGAGGCGGCGTAAAAATTGCAAAGAACGAAGCAGAAGTAAAAGAAATAGCTGGCAATATTATCGGGATGATGTTGAAAACACCTCAAACTCCAGGAGGTGTTGATGGACCAGGTAAGCTGGTTAATAAAGTATTGATTGCAGAGGATGTTTACGCGCCAGATTTTGATGCTTGTAAGGAATACTATGTTTCTGTCTTAATGGATAGAGAAAGAAAGCAAAACGTCATTATTTATTCTACTGAAGGAGGAATGGATATTGAAGAGGTTGCAGAAAATACACCGCACTTATTACATAAAGAATACATCGACCCAACTTTAGGTTTACAGGGATTCCAGATGAGAAAAGTAGCTTTCAACTTAGGCTTGAGTGGCAAAGCTTTTAAGGACATGACTAAGTTCATTGCGAATTTGTATAAAGCATTTGTTCAATCAGATGCAGCAATGTTCGAAATCAATCCTTGTTTAAAAACGGGTGATGATCGAATTATTGCGGTAGATTGTAAAGTAAGCTTAGATGATAATGCTTTATTCCGTCACCCAGATTTAGCGGAATTAAGAGATACGAGCGAAGAAGACCCAACAGAAGTAGAGGCAAAAGCAGTTGGTTTGAACTATGTAAAATTAGACGGAAACGTTGGTTGCATGGTCAACGGTGCAGGATTGGCGATGGCAACAATGGACATCATCAAATTATCTGGTGGTGAACCTGCTAACTTCTTAGACGTTGGTGGTACTGCAGATGCAGCGAGAGTGGAGCAAGCTTTCAAAATCATCTTGAAAGACCCTAACGTAAAAGCAATTTTAATCAATATTTTTGGTGGTATTGTTCGTTGTGACCGTGTAGCACAAGGAGTCGTAGATGCTTATAAGAATATGGGAAATATCAATGTACCCATCATCGTAAGATTACAGGGTACCAATGCAGATATTGCTAAAGTTATTATTGATGAATCAGGTTTAGAAGTAAAATCTGCTACTTTACTAAAAGAAGCGGCGGATGCAGTTAAGGCTGTTTTGGCTTAAGAAACGATACACAGTTTACGGTGTTTGATTCACGGTAAATAAACGTTGTAAAATATAAAAAGCAAGTTCGATAGCATTCGGGCTTGCTTTTTTGTTTTTTACAGAAGCAAATTAACACAGATAGAAGGATAATATTGATTTTTTATCACGGATATAGGGCATCACGGATTATTTTAAAAGATTGATAGTTTGCCCCCTTAACCATGTACCGTCATTTCTTCAACAACCGATTCCCTGTCAACTTCTCCAAAACACTCTTCTTCATTCGAGCACTATTTTTTTCATAATTAAATTGGATGTAAAAGGTTAAAAATTGATTAATTTTTTACAAAATCAAAAGTAAATTTGTACAAAAAAAGATTGATGAGTGTTAGAAAAACGTTGACAAGCGCAGGCCTTTCAAAAAATAATTTGGCAATTGAGGAAAATGTCCATTTTCTATCTGGAAATATTGATTTTTTAAAGATTTTTATAGTTCCTATATTTTTTTATTAATTTGCAACTAATTTTGCTTAAAAAAGTAAGAAATTATCAGATTATGCTTATATTACGAGTTAAAAATAAAACAAAC
>CALFWI010000148.1 GCA_937928615.1 uncultured Saprospiraceae bacterium
AAGAAAGGGCTTGGAAACCTAATTTATTAGTGCCATTAACAGAAGTGGCGACTGTAAAAGGCGCCTATTCCATTATTAAAGACATTGCCGCACCAAGAGGGGCAGCGATGTTAATGGGCATAGGGAAAGGAAAAAAAGTACCTCAATTAAAAGAGCGATTAACCTTAGTTTCGGAAGCTTTCAAAAAGGACAATTTGTTTTCCTCTACCACGATTATGAAAACGAATAGTTTTGGTAAAGGCGTCAACTTTGGGAATCAGGCTTTAGGCGCTGCTTTTTTTAGACCCAATATTATCTTTTTGACGATGTTGGAACAAAAAAGCTCCATCCGTGATTTTCCTGCCATTATTCAAGAAGCCAAAGAATTAGAAGTTGGGATTTTATTATATGTGCATCATGCAAAAGCATTATTGGGACAACAGCAACATATCAATATTTGGATTAAAGACCGAAGCCCTACTTGGAGTATTGATGATGGTCAACCCAATCCCAATTTATCCTTATTGATTGCCTATCAACTCAAAAGGAATTGGAACGCAGACATTCGCTTGTTAACCGTAATCAAACAACCCGCAGAAAAGGCACAAGCAACCGCTTTTCTAACCGAATTTATTAATTTATCTCGCTTACCCATTAAAGAGACAATCGTCCGAGATGGCGATTTTTATGACAACTTAGAAACCGCGCCATTAGCAGACCTAAATATTTTTGGGATTTCTCCAGGCATGGCGATTGAAGATTACCAAAAAATAGCCAATGTAGTAGATACCACTTGTATGTTTATTATGGATTCGGGGCATGAGAGCGTTTTTGCTTAGGATATACTCCTCCAATTGAGTACTTATTTTTTGGGCGGAACTTTGAAACGGAGAAAAGATAGAAAGGAATAGAAATAGGCGTAAATATCGGATACTCATACATTTAATTTTAAAAAACAGGGTGAAATTCTACTATAAAAAAGTCATGCTGAGAGCAGATATCAGATACGCCCTATTTATTGATTTTTTTCAACTACTAAGTAACGCTGGAAAAACAACTTAAATCCGAGGGGTTAACAAATCCGTGGGGTACTAAATACAAAATGTCCATCTTAAATCAAAAAATCCCCAATACCTTTTACAATAGAACCAAGGTAATAAAATAGTTTTGGAAAAATAGCTAAGGCTCCATGCATCTTTTCTCACTTAAACAGGTCTTTCTCATTAAGAAACCACCTTTAAAAGAAAAAAGACCACACCCGATGTTAAAAAATTACCTTAAAATCGCATGGCGGAACCTCGTCAAAAGTAAAGTTACTGGATTTATTAATATTGCTGGCTTAGCCATTGGCATGGCGGTCACCATTATGATTGGCTTGTGGGTACAAGATGAATTGACCTATAATAATTTTCATAAAAATTATGATAAAATAGCTCAAGTTTATATCCATCAAACTTTTAGTGACCGAACAGGAACTGGTAATGCCATGTCCTTACCTTGTGGCCCTACTTTACGCAATGAATTTGGGGCTAACTTTGAACATGTAGCCTACGGGTCTTGGAGTTTTGAGCAACTAGTTGCTTTCGAAGATAAACGGTTTTTACATCAGGCTATGCATGTGGAACCAGCATTTCCTAAGCTATTTTCTTTGGATTTAGTAGCAGGAAATTATGAAGAAGTACTTAAAAATCCTAATTCTATTTTATTGGCAAAATCATTGGCTACGGCTTTATTCGGTAACGAAGACCCGATTGGTCAAGTCGTCCGCCACGAATCTACCACCGATTTGGAGGTAACAGGCGTTTTTAATGACTTGCCTTATAATAGTGAATTTCATAACGTAAAATTTTATACGACTTGGGAACATTACAAAAACGAAAACCCTTGGATGGTAACATCCGAAAATAATTGGGGGAATCATTCTTGGCAATTGTTTGTCCAATTAAGCGAGCAAGCTGATTTTGCTCAAGTCTCCGAAAAAATAAAGGATATAGAATTCAAACATAATCCAGAAGCAAAGCCAGAAATATTTCTCTTTCCCATGTCTCAATGGCATTTGTATTCCAATTTTAAAAATGGCGAAAATATTGGCGGTCGAATTCAATTTGTCTGGATGTTTGGCATTATTGGCTTGTTTGTGCTCTTATTGGCCTGTATCAATTTTATGAATTTAAGCACGGCACGTTCCGAGAAACGGGCAAAAGAAGTTGGGATTCGTAAATCCGTAGGCTCCATGCGTGGACAATTGATTGCCCAGTTTTTAAGTGAGTCTTTGGTGGTTACGTCTATAGCTTTAGCGCTTTCCCTTTTACTCGTACAATTATCCTTGACTTGGTTCAATAATCTGGCAGACAAAACTTTAGCAATACCTTGGTCCAATCCTATATTTTGGATGCTGATTCTTGGATTTTCTATTTTTACTGGCTTGGTTGCGGGTAGTTATCCTGCTTTTTATTTGTCTTCTTTTGAACCGCTACAAGTCTTAAAAGGTAGTTTTAAAACTGGTCGAGCTGCCAGCATTCCTAGACAGATTTTGGTGACCATTCAATTTACGGTATCTGTTGCGTTAATCATTGGAACGATTGTTATTTATCAACAGATACAACATGCAAAAAATCGTCCAGTTGGCTATAATAAAGAAGGCATTATTCAATTTTTCAATACCGCAGAATTAGAAGATAAATATGAATTATTGCGAACGGAATTACTTAATACGGGTGTGGTTGAACAGGTGAGTTATGCCTCTAGTCCGATTACTAATATTTGGTCGAATACTAGTAGTTTTAGATGGGAAGGGAAAGACCCTGACGCTTTACTTAGTTTTGGCGTAATGGGCTGTTCTTATGAATTGGGACAAACCTTTAATTGGAACATCATTGAAGGTAGAGATTTTTCTAGAGATTTTGTTACGGATACCGCTGCCTATATTCTAAATGAAGCCGCCGTTGCCCAAATGGGCATAGAAAATATTGTTGGCAAATTTATTAGGAGAGGAGACGAAGGAACTCCAGGACAAGTAATTGGCGTCATCAAAGATATGGTGATGCAATCTCCTTGGCGACCGATTAAACCGACGATTTTTTATATGGCAGATGACTGGGTAAGTGTGCATAACATCAAATTGAAGCCCGAAGTACCTGTCCAAGATGCCTTGGCAAAAGTGGGTACTGTTTTTAAAACATTAAGCCCTTCTAGCCCTTTTGATTATCAGTTTGTCGATGAAGAATATGAGAAAAAGTTTCGGTCGGAAGAACGAATCGGAAAACTCGCCAGATTTTTTGCCTTTTTAGCCATATTTATTTCCTGTTTAGGACTATTCGGTTTATCAGCGTATGTGGCAGAACAACGAACTAAAGAAATTGGCATCCGCAAAGTGTTGGGTGCGTCTGTAGCCAACCTATGGGCTTTGCAGTCTAAAAGTTTTTTAATCCTAGTATTTCTCGCTTGCTTGATTGCCGTGCCATTGGCTTGGTATTATTTGGA
>CALFWI010000149.1 GCA_937928615.1 uncultured Saprospiraceae bacterium
ATCTTTTCCAACAGGGACGTCTCACAAACAACTTGCCTCGGTTTATACAGAAACGACCCAGCAAGCATTAAGAACATTACTAAAAGACGAAAATTTCACTATTCCAGACCATATCCATGAAACACCCAAAGGAGAAATTATAGATTATACCCCTTCTCAAATGGTGACGGATGCTTTGAGTTTGGGTGGAACACATTATGCTTTAGATGCGGCTTGTGCGACTTCCTTATATGCTATAAAATTGGCTTGTGATGAATTGATTTTAGGGAAGGCAGATATGATGTTGGCAGGGGCGGTTTGTGCTTCTGACCAGTTGTTTATTCACATGGGTTTTTCGATTTTTCATGCCTATGCACCGCATGGAGAAAAATTTGTCCCCTTGGATGATGAGTCCGCAGGTTTGGTGTCTTCGGAAGGGGCAGGAATGGTGGTCTTGAAAAGATTGGCAGACGCACAGCGAGATGGGGATAAAATATTAGGTGTAATAGGTGGTATAGGTTTATCGAATGACGGACGAGGTAAATTTTTATTAAGCCCAAATCCAAAAGGACAGAAATTAGCCTTTGAAAGAGCGTATGATTTAGACAAAATCTTACCACAAAATACTTCTTATTTAGAATGTCATGCAACGGGAACACCATTAGGAGATGTGACCGAATTAAATTCTATTGCCGACTTTTTTGAACAACATCAAACCAAACCACTTTTAGGATCGGTCAAGTCCAACATGGGGCATTTATTGACGGCAGCAGGAATGACAGGCTTATTGAAAGTTTTATTGGCAATGGAAAAAGAAATTATTCCTTCCAATATCAATTTAGATACGGCAGTAAAAGCAGAAAATGGTTGGATTGGCAGAGCGCAAATGATTTTAGCACCGACTGAGTGGAGGGGCGATAATCGACAGGCAGGGATAAATTCCTTTGGATTTGGGGGGACGAATGCGCATATGGTGGTGAACAGTTACGAGTTGCCAGTTACCAGTTGGCAGCCAGCAGTTGGCAGTAAGCAGTTGGCAGCGCATAACCAGCAACCAGCAACTAGCAACCAGCAACTAGCCATTATCGGTATGGATGCCCACTTCGGGAACTGTACCAATTTAAGCGATTTCTACCAAACTATTTACGAAGGCAAACAACAATTCACTGAATTACCGAAAGAACGTTGGAAAGGATTTGATGCGAATGAAAAACTACTAAAAGACTTTGGCTTTGCAGATGGCAAAGCACCGAAAGGCGCCTATATTGATAATTTTGAAATAGACCTTTTACGCTATAAAATTCAACCAAAAGAAGCGGAGACATTAGAGCCACAACAAGCATTAATTCTAAAAGTAGCGGATAATGCGATAAAGAATGCAGGTTTGGCAGAAAGCCAAAATGTGGCGGTCTTAATTGCGATGGAAGCGGAACTGGCGATTCATCATTATTTGGCTAGATGGGATTTGACATGGCAGTTAAAAGCTGCTTTGGAAAAGTATGGGATTGAGTTGACCGAAGAGGAGTTGAAAACGTTAGAAGAACAATGTAAAAATGCGGCCTATTTCCGAGAGGGTTCTCAAACACCCAGTCAACATACGAGTTTTGTAGGCAATATTATGGCAAGTAGAATTGCCGCTTTATGGGATTTTAATGGCCCTGCATTTACCGTTTCGGAAGGGGATAATTCGGTATTTAAAGCATTGGAGATTGCCCAGAATATGTTGGCGTTAGGGGAAGTGGATGCGGTGGTTGTTGGAGGTGTTGATTTTGCAGGTAGCTTGGAGAATGTATTATTGCGAAATCAACAAAAGCAAGGGCAAGTATTTGGTGAAGGAGCAGGCGCAATTGTACTGAAACGGGTGGAACAAGCGAAAAATGATAAAATATATGGCGTTATAGATGGTTTTATCAAAGCAGAAAAGGAGGCTGAAACGGCTATTATTTTTGATGCTTCCGAAAATTTTGGCAATACTTGTGCTGCTTCAGGCATTGCAGATTTGATAAAAGCTACTTTATGTTTACATCATCGGTTTTTGCCTAATTTAACTACAGTTGCTCGACCTTGGTTAATTGGTAGCGAGACCTTGGAGGTTTTAGAAACCTCCAAGGTCTATCGAAAGGCGGCAATTGCCAATGAAAAAGGGCAGTTGCTTCAATTATCAGAAACAAAATCTAATATTCCTAAGCATCAACCATTTACCCAGAAAATATTTCTATTAAAAGGTAATAACGAACAGGAGTTATCACAGCAATTGGCTGCTTTGGAAATTGCGGTGGCGACCAAAAATACATTAGTAGATTTAGCTCAACAGTTTTATGCTAAGGCAACTACTAAACAAAGCAAGTATAGCTTAGTATTAATTGCCAAAAACAAAAAAACATTAACTGGAGAAATTAAATTTTTCCAAAAAGTACTAACGAATGCTTTTAAGAATGGAAAGGTAATTAAAACACCTAAAGGCAGTTATTTTACGCCAAAACCATTGGGTAAAAGTGGAAAAGTAGCGTTTGTTTACCCTGGTTCTGCAACGGCTTATGAAGGATTGGGTAGAGAATTGTTCCAATTATTTCCTCAATTATATCAGCAATTTGGCGATTTAAAACCCAATTTGGATGCTTATGTGAACTCGAAGTATTTGTATCCAACCGAGAAGGTGTCGGACACTTTCAAAGTGTCCGACACCTTGGACATCTACCAAGACACCATTGCGATGATGTCTTCAGGGGTCTTTTTCTCCGCTGCTTATACCCACATTTTAAGAAACGTTTTT
>CALFWI010000150.1 GCA_937928615.1 uncultured Saprospiraceae bacterium
CAAAAAGTGCCATCTATAGCCTTGGTTGGATACCCAAATTTTTGACCAAATTCAGTAATCAAGAATTGTTCTATTTCTACGGCATAAGCGGCATTGCTCCAACTAGCTATTTGTGGATTAAGAACGGCGGTAATATAATCTGCGATGCTTGATAAAAAACTAGCTCTCGGATTAAATAGGCCAAAATATTTGGGATGAGGCGAATGTACCGCATACTTTTTTAAGCCTTCTATGGCAGTAGCAATAACGGTCATAGGGTCAACTGCTTGCTTTAAATCATATTGCCGCGCATAAGCTTGGACTTCTTCAATATTTAATGGTCCAGCAACTGCAAAATCTTTCGTGTTGGCAAAGAAATTTTCCAAAGATTGAAATACTTCTTGATTGATAGCTGCTCTTTTGGTTGGGTTTAAATCAAAATTCACCATATCTTTTTCCCTCAAAGATACAATGCATTCAATACCAAAACAATTTGTATTCTAAATAAGATTACGTAATTTACTTTCGATTATAATTAATTTAATCAAAAATACTTTCGATTATGACTTTAGATGAATTCGATTATAAAATAATCCAACAACTTCAAGAAAATGCACGAATAGCTTATGCCACAATAGGTAAGGATATTGGATTAACAGCTCCTGCTGTAGCCAAGCGAGTCCAAAAAATGGAGAACGGTGGTTTGATTAAAGGCTATCAATTAAAGGTAGACTATGCTAAATTAGGAAAAACGATTAAAGCTTTTGTCACTATTAAAATTGGTTTCGCCAAATTGCAACAGTTCAAAAAGGAAGTGCATCAATTTGAAGTTATCCAAGCTTGTTATCGAGTGACCGGGGAGGATTGTATGATGCTGGAAGTCTTGCTCAAAGACAATGCACACTTAGTTACTTTTTTAGATAACATGGCTGAATATGGGATTACGAAAACTAGTATTGTTTTAGATGATTTGATGGAGTCATAAACTATTCTGCTTCAAGAGAAAAAACTATATTTGTTTTGAAATCATTTCTTATACATTCAAAATTCCTAATAAATGACAGAAGCAGAAATAAAAGAAATCATCGACTTAGAAATAGTCGTAGATGCTAATGGTGAGGACGAAGTTTTCATGGGTTGGTTCTATTTTATGTTTGAAACCCTAGAATTTCCTTTCAAAGCAATGGCTACTATCAAAAAACGCAATGGAAAAACAGAGAAACATATCGTTGAAGTAGTAGAAGACGCTACCGATGGAGACCGTTTTAAATGCCAAGCCTATCATGTTAATGTTGATTATAATGGCGTTTTGATGAAAATGGAAGTTGCTGATTTAATGCCTATAGGTGCAAGTGAGGAAGTCGTTAAAGCAATTACTGTTTGGAAATATTGGAGAAGTAAAGGCTATTATTAAAGAATAATAAATTTATAATCAGCTATAAGTACCTTTCAAAATATACTTATAGCTGATTATAGAGTTATATTTGGCTATAAGTATGTATATTTACCTACTTATAGCTAAATATAAAACGAATTATCATGATTAATGATACTATCATTGGGCGAGCATCTGAAAAAAAAATCTTAGAAAAGTCATATAAAAGCAAGCGTTCTGAGTTTGTGGCAGTCTATGGTAGACGAAGGGTTGGCAAAACTTTTTTATTAAAAGAGTTATTTGGGAAGACCTATAGTTTTTATATGACAGGTCTATCTACCACAAAATTAAAAGGGCAACTCCTCAATTTTTATACTGCCCTAGGAAAATTTGATACTTCTGTGCAAGAGGAATCAGTACCTAATAACTGGTTTGAAGCTTTCCAATTATTAATCAATTATTTAGAAAAAAGTACCATCGAACGAAAAGTCATCTTTATTGATGAGTTGCCTTGGTTGGATACGCCGCGTTCCGATTTTATTAGTTCTTTAGAATATTTTTGGAATAGTTGGGCGTATCATCGAAAAGATATTTTATTGATTGTTTGTGGCTCAGCAACTTCTTGGATGATTAATGAATTGATTAATAATCATGGTGGATTGCATAATCGGGTGACTACTAGAATTCACTTACAGCCCTTTACTTTAGGAGAAACAGAAGCCTTCTTAAAAGCCAAAGGAGCAGTATATGATAGATACCAGTTGATTCAATTATATATGGTCATGGGCGGTGTTCCTTTCTATTTAGAGGAAGTGGATGTTAAGCTAAGTATTGACCAAAATATTGACTATTTATTTTTTAGTCAAGGTGGTTTACTTCGTACCGAATTCACAAATCTTTATCGTTCTTTATTCAAAAAACAGGAAAGACATATTGCCATTATAGAAGCTTTAGCGACCAAAGCCAAAGGTTTATCTAGAAAAGAATTAATCAAACTAACGAAATTACCTAATGGCGGTACGACCACTAATATTTTAGAAGAATTAGCACAATGTGGCTTTATTCAACAATATTTGCCTTTTGGCAAAAAGAAAAGAACAACACTTTATCAATTGACTGACCCCTATTCTTTATTCTACTTAAAATTCATTAAAAATAGCAAAGCAGCTGGGGCAGGTGCATGGTTGAGGCAAATGGATTTACCTCAGTGGAAGGCTTGGAGTGGATACGCCTTTGAGGCTGTTTGTCGTTATCATACTCCTCAAATCAAAGAAGCATTGGGCATAAAAGGCGTCTATACAGAAGTTTCTGCTTGGCAAAGTTCTGTAGCAAAGGATGGGGCACAAATAGATTTGGTGATGGACAGAAGAGACCGAGTGATTAATCTTTTTGAAATTAAATTTTCTCAAAATATTTATGCTATTAATAAACCTTATGCCCAAAACCTAAAGCATAAAATGACCACTTTTCGGACAGAAACCAAAACAAATAAAGCTTTGTTTCTAACTTTCATTACCACTTTCGGCTTAAAAAGCAATCAATATTCAATGGGGTTAGTACAAAATGAATTAACTATGGATGCTTTGTTTGATTAACACTCGTCAATTAATCAAATCATCTCCCAATAT
>CALFWI010000151.1 GCA_937928615.1 uncultured Saprospiraceae bacterium
CAAAAGCAAATCCTTTTCTTTCTATTCTTCCTATTTATAGCTAACCCCACTTTTGCGGCGAATAGTACCACTACAGGTTTTTTTAATCGTAAAGTTGGATTTTTAGTCAAACAACTAGAAGCTGTAAGTACTCAACAATCTTTTTTAATTGAAGAATTAGCCCCTTATGGTATGCGACCTCCTGTGTGTCCTAACTTCTTAACTAATGGGGAATTTGATAATGGGACTAGTGATTGGCTACTTAATGTTGATGGAAGTACGACTGCTGGTGCCGTTTGGAATGTAGATAATGGTAATCAATTATCTGGAACAAATTCTATTTTTGTTAATGTCACAAGTGCTACTAACGCGGCATGGAATATTCAGCTATTACAAGAAAATAAATCTATTATTGCTGGCACTGAGTATCAGGTAGTTTTTGAAGCAAAAGCAACTGCTGAACGAAATATGCTAGTTGCGGTACAAGAAAATTCAGGTGCTTGGGATACGTATGGTAGTCAATCGGTTATTCTAACTACTGAAGGACAGACTTATTCTTTTAAATTTATTGCCCCTGTAACGAATACTGGAGGCATCGCACTTATTTTTCACTTGGCTACGAGTACGGACAATGTATTTATTGATAATGTTCGATTTTCAGAAGCTTGTACTTCTGAGATATGCGATAATAATATTGATGATGATGGAGATGGATTGATAGATAATGCTGACTCAGATTGTTCGAGTACTGTTGTATGTACTTCGTGTACCAGTAATAATCTTTTTAATAATCCGAGTTTTGAAACGGGAACTTGGTCTGGTTCAGAAACCTTTGTAACAGGTGTTTTTGCAACCAACCTTACGAATGAACCTTCAGACCCACTTGATTCTTGGGGATATAATGATGCAAAATGGGTAGAAAGTAATAAAGCTACTGATGGGAATAGATTTGTCTATTTAAATAAAGATACCGATGAATCTGTTTGTTTTTCTCAACTATACACTTTTGGTGATGGAAATGAAATAAATGATTGTGATACCTATCAAGTTTGTTTTGATTGGGCATCTTTTAATAATGATTATGTAAATGGAAGAGCGACTTCTTCTCAGCCATCTATAGATTTTATATTTAGAGATAATGCAGATCAAAAACTTAAATTTGTTAGTGTTCCACTAGGAGAAGCGACAGCTAACCAAAACTGGAATAATTTAACATGGGAAAGTCTTTCTTTTTCTTTTAAATTCGAAGGTAACCTAACTGTTCCTGCTAATACATCATCCATTAAAGTATTGATCTCTGAACGCGATGATTATAATAACGGGCTCTTATTAGATAATACTAGTTTTTGCCTTATTAATTCTTGTTCAGATAATTGTGGAGATATTCAACTTGATAATATTGTAGTTAGCGATTGTATCAATCATCCTTTAATGGATGTCGCTACTCTAGATGTGGAAGTTAGTTGGACAGATGCGCCACCTAATGATTCCATTGTTGTTCAAATAGCTAATCAAACAGCATATATTGCAGTAGCTAATGGTGTTTCCTCTCCACAGATCATTCAATTTACTGTTCCTGCTGATGGGAGTACGAATAATAATATAAACGTTAGTTGGAAGAATACTTCGGGATGTGCAGGGAATTCTACTTATAATACCCCTACTGCATGTTCTAATGATAAAATTTCTTGTGACATATTGTATATCTGTGGAGATGATAAACCTTATGATGGAGATGCTTGGGATCATGGATGGTTAGAATATTTAGATGTAGTTAACGGAGATAATGTATTAACGCCTGCTTTTTCTAAAAATGATGCGAATGGAATTGGTCTATATGACCCACACAATACAAATAATGTACTAGCTATTAATTTTAGGGATTATGACCTAATCATTGTTTCAGCGACTACAGAAGGTCGATTATCCAACGATATTATTGATAGTTTAGCCATCACTCCTGTTTCTGTTCTTAATTCAAATATCAATATCTATAACGATTTAGGAATGACCGCTTCTGAAGGAGGTGTTGCTTGGCAAAGCAATGCTTTTGTAGATAATACTACTGCAGTAGATATTTATAATTTTAATAATAAAATTACTCCTTGGAATGGTCAAGTATTATTAACGGGTGATTACCATAATAATGCAGATGTCTATCTATGGGAAGGAGCAGGAGATGCTGCTAGTGGTGTAGAAGGGGTCTTGTTTAATTATACGGCTGATGATGTTTTGCCTAGTATTTCAAATCATGGAAATAGAGTATTCCTAGGTTATCATATGAATGGCTTTTATGCCAATAATTCAAATGGAGGAACGGTTCCTACGCCTAGTTCAGCTTGGTTTGAACCAGCTAAACATTTGACTTTAATCGGAAAAACACATTTTGATGTAGCACTTAAATTAGCTTCAGCAAGTTGTAATTCGGCGACAAATAGTTGCCCGCTAACCAATATGTACCCAGGGTTTCCAATAGATTTCTTAAATGATAATTCAGGATGGGTGGATTATAATTTAGTCAATGATTTAGAGTTGATAGATAATGGAGATGGAACAAAAACGATTTCAGGAAGCATTAATAATGGAACACCTGTCGATTTTGGTTCAGGAATGAATGGGACATCTTGTGGCTCAAATGACGGGTGGACGATGAATTTGACCTTGTCTGACAAAATGGACTGGACTACTTTTCAAGCGGCTGGAGGTAGTGCAAATGTGCATGCAAATTGTAATGCTCAAATTGCAAACTTAGATTACTGGGACGTTAGTGGTACCTTAACTGGTACTGGCTGCAACGCTGGAAGAACATTAACTGTTAATGGGCCTAAAGCACCCTATCGCTTGCAAATTGGATATGGCGGAAATAATGGAGATGCAGCTTGTGATTTTGGGATGTCTACTTGGTTTGATATCGAAGAAAATGGAACGGTGATTAATGCAGATATTTATGCTTTTTTGGAGGAATCTTGTTATAATACAACGTTCCTGAATAAAGATGTTTGTTATTTAATTGCTGATGGTGATGGTGACGGATGGATGGTTCCTGATACCTTCTATACGTTTAATCATTTAACAGGAGCAGTAACTCCTATAGGACTTACAGGAACAATGAACATTGAAGCAATGGCTTTGGATACTGTTAATCACATTATTTATACTGCTGATGGTAATGATTTTGGTGTAATAGATATTGCAACGGGTGTTTTTACTGCGATTAACACAAATATGGGGAGTATTAATGGAGCAGAAGGAAGTCATAACGTTACTGATTTGGATGGAATGACTTATGACTATACAAATAATATAATTTGGGCTACTGCACGAGCATCTGGAATAGATGGATTACCAGATGATTTGTTATTAAAAATTGATCCTGCAACAGGAACACCAATAGCTAACAGCTTTGGTGCGGGAATTGATTATTTAACAGTAAATACCAATGAAAATGATTTAGATGATATTGCTGTGGCTGCCGATGGTACTTTATATGCGATTTCTAATTTAGGCTCATCTGGTAATCAACGATTAGGAATTATTAATAAAACTACTGGAGCATGGACAGAAATTGGAGATTACGGGATTGAAGATGTAGAGTCGTTAACTTTTACGGCTAAAGGGCAATTATTAGCGACTACAGGAGAAGATGGTGACCATCAAAATAGTTTATATTCGATTGATGCGAGTACTGCGGAAGCCACTTATGTAGGTAGTATTTTACCTGCTCAAGATGTAGAAGCCTGTGTTTGTAATTTTGGTAATT
>CALFWI010000152.1 GCA_937928615.1 uncultured Saprospiraceae bacterium
AATAAAAAGATATCAAAAAATTATTAGAGATTACTTAAAAGAGTATGCTAAGGTAAAACCATCTAATTTACCAAATATAGAAAGTAGAGTAATTATTGATAAAAAGAATAACCATTTTCAACTATTAGATTGGGGTTGGCAAGATAATGAATACATTTTTACAGTAGTGTTCCATTTTGATATTATTAACGACAAAGTTTGGTTTCAACGTAATATTACAGAAAGAGAAGTCGTAGATGTTTTTATGGAAAAAGGTATCCCTAAAGAAGATATTGTATTGGGCTTCCGTTCCCCTAAAATTCGACCTTATACTGGCTTTGCTACTGCCTAATATCCTTACCATCAAACATTAACCATTCAATAAGCAATTTTAACTGCCAAATTGTCACATTAACTTTCTAAAAGTAGTATCTTTGCGACCGCAAGTAGTTGTACACTATTTGCTATAGTGCTATTCCAATAATTAATCCAAGTTGCGGAGCAGTTAAAATGGTTATATTGTTTTATGTTTATATGCTAGTGGGGCTAAAAATCTTGAACCAGCCCGCTAGTAGCCTGGCGGGTTAAGGGTTATACATTACCGTAACAATGAAACAATATAGCAATACAACAATTGTCCGCAACTTGAGTTAATTATTGGAATGGCTTGGTGAACTTATAACTATAGAAAATCACTAATCATTTAAGATATGTATAATAGTAATCCGACTTTAGAGAGCGTAGGTAAAAAGGTAGATGAATCCAAGCAAGGAGAAGTATTCTTTCAAGAGGAGATAGATGATGGTCGCAAGAAATTTTATATCGAAAGCTACGGCTGCCAAATGAATTTTAGCGATAGTGAAATTGTTGCCTCTATTTTAGGAGAAGCAGGGTTCAGTCCAACTCGAAATATGGAAGCGTCAGATTTAATTTTAATCAATACTTGTTCCATTCGAGAAAAGGCAGAACAGACGGTGCGTAAGCGATTGCGAATTTTTGATAAAGTGAAGAAACAACGACCAGGAACGCTTGTTGGCGTATTGGGTTGTATGGCTGAACGCCTAAAGAAGAAATTTTTAGAGGAAGAAAAATTAGTAGATATTGTGGTTGGGCCAGATGCCTACAGGGATTTACCAGGCTTAGTAGCAGGTGCAGAAGAAGGGCACAAAGGCGTGAATGTCTTTTTATCGAGAGAAGAGACCTATGCAGATATTAGCCCAATGCGGTTGGATTCTAATGGCGTTTCGGCTTTTATTTCCATCATGAGAGGTTGTGATAATATGTGTTCTTTCTGTGTAGTGCCTTATACTAGAGGGCGGGAAAGAAGCCGAAATGCTTTTACTATTGTAGCAGAAGCAACGAATTTAGCCGAAAGAGGCTATAAAGAAGTGACCTTATTAGGGCAAAATGTGGATTCTTTTAAATGGGAAAACCCAGAAACAAAGAAGGTGGTCAATTTTGCCGAATTATTGATAATGGTGGCAGAAGTATCTCCAGATATGCGGGTGCGATTTTCTACGTCTCATCCAAAAGATATTACAGATGATGTGTTGTATGCGATTCGGGACCATGAGAATATTTGTAACTACATTCACTTGCCTGTACAATCAGGAAATAGTCGAGTATTAAAATTAATGAATCGGACTTATGACCGACCTTGGTATGAAGCAAAAGTGAAGAGAATTTATGAAATTATTCCAGATTGTGCGATTTCATCTGACATAATTACAGGTTTTTGTACGGAAACAGAAGAAGAGCACAAAGATACCTTAAGCGTCATCAAATTTGCTAGATATAGCATGTCCTACATGTTTTTCTACTCTGAAAGACCGGGGACTTTGGCGGCTAGAAAATATGAAGATGATATTCCGTTAGCAGTAAAAAAGCGCAGATTGACAGAAATTATCTATTTGCAGAATGATATTTCTAGGGAATTAAACGCAGCGGATGTTGGCAAAACCTTTAAAGTATTAATTGAAGGTGATTCTAAAAAATCTGACCTTGAATTTAAAGGTAGAAATTCGCAAAATAAAATGATTATTTTTCCTAAAAAAGAAGGCTTAAAAGCAGGGGATTATACTTATGTTAAAGTTCATACTTCTAATAGTGCTACTTTGAAAGGAGATATAGTGGACCAAGCTTAGAAATAAGTTAAGGAGTACTGAAAAGGTAAAAGAAGAATAAAAAAAATCCGTGGAGCAAATAAATCAGCACGACTGCGCATGCGGGCGGGTCCGTGGGGAATAATATCAATTATCCAACTTGTTTTAACCTGCCTCCACCAACTAATTAATTACAGGAATACTTTGAGAAGACATCTACTATTAAGGATGTTCACCCTATCCTGTTAATCCTGAAAAATCCAGTCATCCTGTCTATGAATTTACAATCTATTAAACTAAGGTATGGTATTATCGGTCGTTCGGAAGGCTTAGATCGTGCGTTGAGTACAGCTGTTCGAGTGGCTCCTACTATGCTATCTACCTTAATAATGGGAGAAAGTGGGGTAGGGAAGGAAGTGTTTTCTAGAATTATTCACCAATTGAGCCCTCGGAAACACGAAAAATTTATAGCCATTAACTGTGGTGCAATACCAGAAGGTACCATTAATTCTGAATTATTTGGACATGAAAAAGGGGCTTTTACAGGGGCTACAGGAGACCGAAAAGGATATTTTGAAAGCTATAATAAAGGCACTATTTTTTTAGATGAGATAGGAGAAATGCCGCTAGAGACGCAGGCTTTTTTACTAAGAGTATTAGAATCTGGAGAATTTATTAGAGTTGGGTCGTCTAAAATGTTAAAAACAGATGTTAGAGTGGTAGCGGCGACTAATGTTAATTTGAAAGAACGAATCCAAAAAGGAAAATTTAGAGAAGATTTATATTACCGATTGAATACCGTTCCTATCATTGTTCCGCCGCTTAGAGAAAGACAAGAAGACATCTATCCTTTATTCCGAAAATTTGCCATTGATTTCGCAGAACAATATCGGACAACCTCTATTCGATTAGATGATAGAGCTAAGTTATTATTAGAAAGTTATACGTGGCCAGGGAACATTCGAGAATTAAAGAATATTTCCGAGCAATTGTCTGTCATGTCAGAGGAAAAAAATATTTCTGCTGAAGATTTGGTGGATTTAATGCCTACTATTCTTAATAGAAATTTACCTAGTTTGACGGGAGGGAAAGGTGGTCATACTGGTTCCATGGAAGAAAGAGAGATTTTATACAAACTCCTTTTTGATATGAAGCAGGATTTAAATGACCTTAAACGATTGGTCATAGAGTTAGTGAATACGAATGATTTGAGAATGCCTGATATGACTAACCTACCACAATTGCCAGCTCCTACTTCTTCCATTGATACTTATCGGCCTAGTGAAATTACGAGAGATTATAACGATTATATTGTAGAATCTACAGATAATCAATCAAGAGGTAATACTGGTGACCGCCCAATTTTAATTGACCCTAACCGACCAAATAATACTTATGATCGTGTGGAAGAAGTGGAAGAGAATTTATCTTTAGCTGATAATGAAAAAGAATTGATACAAAAAGCGCTTAAAAAACATAAGAATAGACGGAAAGATGCGGCGAGTGAACTAGGTATTTCTGAACGTACGCTTTATCGAAAGATTCAATTATATGATTTATAGAAGAGAGGTTAATGAGGTTAATGAACTGATAAGCTAATGGGGTCAACAATTGGCAACTGATAACTGGTAAACTGGCAACTGGTAAACTGCAACACATGACAAATATTAAATCCTTCAAATGGCTATTCCTCGCCATTACTGCTTATGCTTTAAATAGTTGTTACTCCTTTAAAAGTGCAGGGATTCCTCCTGGCATGGAAACTTTTTATGTAGCCGAATTTGACAATACTTCTCCTAATGTAGTGGCCACCTTATCCACTAATTTTGCACAAAAATTAATAGATAAAGTTCGAACAGAGGGTAAATTGACCCCCACAGAATACGAACCACACGTTGAATTTAGTGGTGCTATTGTGGGCTATAACGTAACTTCAGTTGCCCCAGAAGAAGGCCAAACAACCGCTTTTAATCGGCTAGATATAAGAATTAGAATAGATTTTAAAAATAATTTAAATGATGACCCGAAAAAAAGTTGGACCAATACTTTTGGCTTTTTTGAAGATTATGCGAGTGATGTGAATTTATTAGATATACAAGATGATTTAATCGAAACGATTACGGACCAAATTGTAGAAGACATTTTTAATAAGGCTTTTTCGGATTGGTAGCAGTATAAAAAGTTTGGGGCAGAAAACATCACTTACGAAATAGGAGATGAAACGCCTAGGGAATTTATAAAAGTAAAAGGAGAAGTATCTGCCACTGCTATGATGGATATTTTATTGGACAAGAAGTAAAGGAATAGCAAGCCTATAATTGCTCCTATGATTTCAATTCGCAGCATCAATCGTAAATTCAAATTTTGCTAATTTATTAGGTATCCCAACTGTAATAATTATGCCCTTTATCTAATACAAAACCTGTTTTTGGATAGAGTTTATTGCCAATATCATTGGTTTTGGCAGTTTCAAGGATTAAACCAGCTGAATTTGTGTTTTTAGCTAATGCTTTGGCTTGGTCAATTAATTTTATAGAAACCCCTTTACCTCTATATTTTGGGTTAACGAATAAGTCGTTCAATAACCATAAGCGTTTCATTCTTGTTGATGAAAAAATAGGGTAGAGTTGGACAAAACCGATAAGTATATTTTCTTCTTCTGCCACAAAAATGATAGACTCTTCTTTTTTGAGCCTTTGCGTTAAAAAAACTACGGCAGCTTTGATATCACTTTCTTGCTCATAAAATATTCTGTATTGATTAAATAATGCTGCTAACTGCTTAATATCTTTCAATACTGCTTGTCTTAATATCATAATCACTTTTTGTTATTCGTAATTTTTGAATAAAATTACAAATAAAAAAGGCTGAATCCATTACGAACTCAGCCTTTTTTGTTTTATAATAATACGCTACTCGGGCACAAGATGCCTAAGTTATTATTTCTTCTTCTTCGCTGCCGCTTTCTTCTTTCTTTTCTTAGGCTTAGCCGCGGCTAAAGCACCCGGTAACTCTTCTTCGATAATCGCTTTGACATTTTCTAAACTTAATTCCTTAGCTTCTTCCGAAGTCATTTTACCATCTTTACCTTTTGGTAACTTCACATTTAATTTACCAAATTTGATAAATGGTCCCCAACGGCCATTTTGGACAGAAATACCTGCTTCATCTTCCCAATTATGGACATAACGATTGGCCTCTTTTTCTATTTTGGCAGCAATCAAATCGTGTTGCTCCTGAGTCGTTAAATTATCAGGATCAAATCGTTTTGGAATATTGACAAAGAATTTATCCCACTTTAAGAATGGCCCAAAACGTCCTGCACCTTTCGTATATGGAACACCTTGGTAGGTACCAATTGGTCGTTCTTCTTCTATTTTAGCATCAATCAATTCCTGAGAACGGACTAAAGTAATCGTCATCGGGTCTTCCCCTTTAGGAATCGAGACATATTTATCGCCAAATTTAACGTAAGGGCCGAATCGACCAATAGCCACAGAAACTTCCTTCTCCAAATAAGTCCCTAAATCTTTAGGTAATTGGAATAAATCAATCGCTTCCTCAAAAGTAATCGTTTCTAAAGATTGCCCTGGACGTAAATTTGCATATTTAGGCTTTTCTTTTTCTGCCAATTCATCAGGTGCACCAATCTGAACCAAAGCACCATATCGAGACATTCTAACCAATAACGTTCTACCAGTTTCAGGATCTTTTCCTAAAATACGTTCTCCCGACGCTCTATCCGCATTTTCAATCGTATCGGTGACCGTTTCATGGAAAGGCGTATAAAAGGTTTTGAGCATGGTCGTCCATTCCTCTTCTCCATCCGCAATTTTATCAAACTTTGCTTCAATTCCAGCCGTAAACCCATAATCCATCACATTTTGGAAATGTAGTGATAGGAAGTCTACGACAATCTTTCCTATATCCGTAGAATAGAGGCGATTGGAGGTTGTACCTGTAACTTCTGTTTCTATCTTTTTCTCGACCTTATTTTTAGCTAAGGTCAGAACGGTATATTGTCGTTCTACGCCTTCTCGACTATCTTTAGTTACATAGCCTCTTTTTTCCTCCATTATTTTGCCAATTGTTGGCGCATAAGTAGAAGGTCTACCAATTCCTAATTCTTCTAATTTTTTGACTAAACTAGCTTCTGTATATCGGGAAGGTGGGCGAGTAAATCGCTGTAAACCAGTCATTTGATTTAAATCTAACATTTGCCCTAAACGCAATGGAGGCAAAACGCCATCTACTGCATCATCTTCTTCATCATCTGTAGATTCAATATAAACTTTTAAGAAACCATCAAATTTTAATACCTCTCCAATTGCGGTTAATTTTGCATCTGGCATCGTAGAAATATCAATTTTAACCGTTGTCTTTTCAATCTCTGCATCCGCCATTTGAGAAGCCATCGTACGTTTTCTGATTAAATCATATAAACGTTGTTGGTCTCTATCTTGGGTCACTACTTGTTGCTTAACGTAGGTCGGACGAATGGCTTCGTGCGCTTCCTGAGCACCCGCTTTCTTGCTTTTGTATTGACGCGTTTTAACGTAGTCTTTCCCGTAATCTTGCTCAATGACATCTGCAATATCGCTAACTGCCTGCTCACTTAGATTGGTAGAATCAGTTCTCATATAAGTAATGAAACCTTGTTCATACAAACGCTGGGCATTAGACATGGTCCGTTTTACGCCAAAACTTAACTTCCTACTAGCTTCTTGTTGTAGCGTAGAAGTGGTAAAAGGCGCTGCTGGCTTTCTTTTTCTTGGTTTGACATCAATCTTACCAATCGCAAAATTGGCAGGGTTACACTTATCTAAAAAGGCTTGTGCTTCTGCTTCTGTATCATACCTAACAGGTGATTCTGCCTTAAGCGCCACCATTTTGCCTTGAGCATTCTTGACATCAAAAACTGCGGAAATCTTAAAGAAAGGAGTAGTGGTAAATTTCTGAATTTCTCGCTCTCTTTCCACTACTAACTTAACGGTAACAGATTGTACTCTACCTGCCGAGAGTTGCCCTTTTACCTTTTTCCACAAAGTACCAGATAATTCAAATCCGACCAATCTATCTAAAATCCGTCTAGCTTGTTGGGCATTGACCAAATTTAAATCAACGGTTCGAGGCATCGTAATGGCCTTTTGAATAGCTGTTTTGGTAATTTCTCTAAAAACGATTCTTTTGGTTGTATGCTCATCTAGGCCCAATTCCTTACATAAATGCCAAGAAATAGCCTCTCCCTCTCGGTCCTCATCCGTCGCCAACCAAACTTCATCTACTTTGTTGACCCACTCTCGTAAGTCCTTGACTACCTTTATTTTATCTGGCGGAACAACATAGCTGGGCTTGAAATTGTTTTCAATGTCCACACCTTTATCATTCTTCTGCAAATCCCGAATATGTCCAATACTGGACTTGACCTTAAAGTCTTTACCGAGATACTTTTCAATTGTCTTTGCTTTTGCAGGTGACTCAACAATTAAAAGGTTCTTTGGCATAATTATATGTTTTGTAGCTATATTTTATTATCGGTATTTATCTATACCTATATATATAAGTAACCGAAAAAATAGTTATTAATAGTTAAAAATGGAATATTGTTTATCCGTCCTTAACGGTAAAAAAATCAGAAAAGTTTTACGAAAACAAATGCAAATGTATAAATTTTTTTTTGGTAAAGAAATTTTAAAGAGGAATCTGATTGTAAATTAATCCATTTAAAGGGTAGGTATCTATAAATTATTTCAGGAAAAAATAGATTGTAAAAAATTGATTATCAATTAATTGCGTAAATTCTGTTTTAGTGGTAAATCTTTTTTTTATTTTTTTATTTTTTTATAATTAACTTATTCGTTAATCAAACGGGTGCATAATACTTGATAAAACAATATTTAACTGCTCATTAAGTATCCAAATTCTCGTAAACGAGCTTTAAATTGGGCAAAGTTCTTCTTAGGCACTAAAATATGATATCCTTCTGCTTTAAAACACAAACTTTTTAATTTGGCATCTCGGGCAATTAATTTTATTAAATCAGGATTGTCATCAGGAATTTGGAAGACATGCATAGTCGTAACATGCGTTAATGGGTCAATTTTCTGATTAAGTTGCTCAAAAAATGCTTCCCAATTAGGTGGAAGTTCGGTTGTTACGGATTGCTTGAATATTTTTATTTTATCGGCTAGTTCTTTTTTATCGCTGATTCCTTTTAAGAAAATGGAAAAATCCGTCCGAAAACGGTTGGGCGTTACTTTTTCTGTATAAGGTTCTAATATAATGGCTGCTGTTGGGTCGTTTTTGTCAGAAATGATGGTTAAGGAATCTTTTGATAATTCAATGGTCGAATGACTCACTTCTTGGGGGGCATCATATCTAGTTTGCTTTCCTGCAACGTATGCGCCTAAACTATTTAATCGAATGTATTTTAAACCATCAAAAGGGGCGTCACAGGTTTGCCCCATTATTGTTGCATCTATTTTATTATAAGCTATATCTAATAAACCAAAAGCGGCAAATAAGAATAAAGAACCTTGTAGGGTAGGTAAGGTAATTGCTTTATCATAACGGGCATTATCAATATAATGCTTCGATTCATGATAAGCATAACGTTCATATTTGACTACTGCATCATATTCATAATACAATTTGTTACGAGCAATATATTCCTTAATAGGACGAATGTCTTTAAAATTAAATTTTAGATATTTTGAAATGTTTTCTACTGCCACCCATTCGTTTTCTGGTAACTCCCCTAATAAATGCACTAAATGATGTTCTATATGTACTAAATAATAAGTGTCAACATGTCCAGTTCCTTTAAGGTAAGTCAGTAACTGATGAATAGATTGGTATTTATTGGCGTAATAGGATTGGATTAAAGTTTTGATGAAGGTACTTAGTTCGACGGTACTACTAGTAGCAGCACCTGTAGTAGCCATTCCCATTGGAAAGGAACGATCGCTTGTTGAGCGCGATGCCTCTCGTCTTAAAGCCCAGGCGGCAAAGCATCTACCGGATGTCTCTGACCTGATCATTCACACGAGGGACAATCCAGAAGGTCTCTACAAAG
>CALFWI010000153.1 GCA_937928615.1 uncultured Saprospiraceae bacterium
ATTGGTGGTGGAGCGAATCAAGCGGCTATGAAAGAGATATTTGATGTAGGCAGTATTTTTACGACTATGGTCGTCGTAGATGTTTTGGTCGCAAATATTTGGTTGGGCTTTCTATTATACGGCATTAATATTTCAGACAAAGTTGATCATTGGTTACAAGCCGATAATTCGGCAGTGGAGGATTTAAAAAATAAAGTAGCTGCTTACCGAGCGAGTATTGAAGAAATTCCAACAACGCCTAAACTTTTTGTCTTGTTGGGCATCACTTTCGGCGCAGTCGGTTTGTCTCATTTTGGGGCAGACGTTGTTTCTGCCTTTATGAAAAATCACAAAGCCTCCTTACAAGCAATGAATTTGACTTCCTTGACCAGTCATTTTTTCTGGTTGGTTGTTTTCTCTACTACTTTTGGTTTATTACTATCTTTAACGAAGGCACGGAAATTAGAAGGCATTGGAGCTTCTCGTTGGGGAAGTGTTTGTATTTTCATCTTAGTCGCAACGATTGGGATGCACATGAATATTGGCGATGTCTTTAGCAATTTAGGTTTATTTGCCGTTGGCTTATTATGGATTACCATTCATGTGGCGGTACTTTTAATTACGGCTAAAATTATTAAAGCGCCTTTCTTTTTTGTGGCGGTCGGGTCACAGGCAAATATTGGCGGGGCAGCTTCTGCGCCTGTCGTGGCTTCTGCTTTTAGTCCTAGTTTAGCGCCAGTTGGGGTTTTGATGGCGGTTTTGGGGTATGCTCTGGGGACTTATGGGGCTTTGCTTTGTGCTTATTTGATGCAGGCAGTGGCGACTTGACCACTTGTTACTGGATGACTTTCCGTCATCCAGTAACTTTAAAAATCCGTTACTTTTATTTAGTAATATTTACATCTATAAGTTATTAGATAGGTTGAACTAGCATTTGCTAAATTTATGACGATACTGCAATTACATTTTCCCTAATCAATCCATTCCTCATTTTTCCTACTATTTTTGGACAAATAACCATCCAAATCTAGTCTGATATGAAAAGTTATCTCCTGCTGTTTCTCTTTTTGTCTGCTTCTACCCTTCCTGCACAAAATATCATTGAATCCTGTAAAACGGGACGGCCTCTAATAGACGCAGTCCGTGTTGCCTATAAACCTGATTTAACTTTAGGCTATGGGCCTGCCAGAGATACCCTCTATTCTAAAATCGACAATAATGGCTTAACCTTATCTGGTATTTATACCGACTTTACTGTTCCTTTAGAAGCGGGAAAAGACCCAAGTATTACGGTTTTTCAAAATGAAGAAGGCTTGAATGCGGAACATGTCTATCCGCAATCAAAAGGGGCTAGACAAGAGCCAGGCAGAAGTGATATGCATCATGTTTTTCCCTCAAAAGTCGATGTCAATGCTGCTAGAGCAAGTTGTATTTTTGGAGAGATAACAGATGCAGATACTGATTTTTGGTTTGTGGACGGAGAACGTTTATCCCAAATACCAATGAGCGATATTGATGCTTACAGTGAAAAAGATGAAGACGATTGTGTCTTTGAACCAAGAGAGTCCGTGAAAGGAGATATGGCTAGAGCTGTTTTTTACTTTTATACCATTTATCAACAATTAGCGGACCGAGAAGACAAGAATTTCTTTCCACGACAAAAAGACATATTATTAAAATGGCATCGAGCTGACCCTGTGAGTGAAAAAGAATTGCGTCGGAATGAATTGATTGCTTTTTATCAAGGGAATCTCAATCCGTTTATTGTGGATACTTCTTTGGCAACACGTGCTTTTTTTAAGGAAGATGCCGTTTTTGAAGAAGGAAACCCAAATTGTGTGATTACTTCTACGGCTGATTTAGCAAAAGAAGATTGGATTCATTTGTCATCGAATCTTGTTGTTAATGAAATTAATCTAGAAAGTACTGAAAAGGATGTTATTGCTCATTTAGTAACTGTGAGTGGGCAAATTGTCAAAAGTATCCAATTTGATTTTACTGCGAATTTAATAGTCGGAGATTTGCCTAAAGGAATTTATTTTTTAACAATTCAATCTGAAGGTTTACAGGCTACTTTTAAGATTGGAATTTTACGATAATTATTTAACTGTTATTATTTTCATATACCCCTTAACTGAATACCATATAGGGCAACGGTTTGTATTTTTCCTTTCAATTGCACTTCTCCTATCTCAATACTCTTGAGCGGACTTTGTAGCACCAATTCATTCAATAAATCTTTAGACACTAGTAGTTTTTGTTGAAAAACATTGCATTGGTCTTGAATCCGAGCGGCTGTATTTAAGACATCTCCGTGATAGGCAATTTCTTTTTTGACCACCCCTACTTCTGCCACCGTTACTTTCCCAAAATGTAAACCCGCTTTAAATTCAGGAATATTATTGTATTTGGCCAAGTAGTAATCCGACTTTTCCTGCAAACGGTTCATATAAGCGAAGAAAACAGTCACACAATTACTTTTATCAAATCCATCTTGATACGTCCAACTCAAAATAGCTTCATCTCCAACGTATTGGTAAATTTCTGCCTTATATTTTGGGACAATCTCATTTAAATCATAAAAACAATCTTGGATAAATTCACTAAATTTAATGTGTCCGATTGCTTCCGCAATCGTTGTAGAAGATTTTAAATCTAAGAACATAAAAATCCGTTGGTCTTCTTGTGGGTGATAATAAGTCCCTTTTAGCATTTTCCATAAATTTCCTGGACCAAATTTTTGACTCACGGCTCGGACAAAAGTGATTAAACTAATGACTATAAAGAAGTAAAGTAAAATCACCCAAAAAATCTTACTCCACAACAATTCTTTAACAATGTCAAAACTAAGAAATCGGTCTGCGGCTTTAGACGATAACAGAATGCCTAGTAACATCATTAATTTTGCGCCTAAAAAATAAACTATACTTTTTAATATTAAGAGATTTCGGAATGACCAACGTTTAAATTTTGCTTGGCTAAAAAAGAGTTCAGAACTGGCAAATAATATACCTGCTACCATTCCGAGGAGTAAATTTAAAACTACTGGAAAATGGGTCGGCAAATGGTTTTCTAGCCCCATATTATGCATATGTTCAGGTAAGCCAAAAGTCCTCAGAAAGAAAAACAGAAAAATAGCAATGACCCAAACAGTAATCATTTGAAGATATAATAGGCAAATGTCCTTGGTAGATTTTAGCATAGGGCTTTAATATCGGGGTATTGAAATAAATTCGTTATTTATTTTATATCTATTTTCAACCAAACTTACTAATTTAAACGTAAATTAATATTTTTAGCTTTCTATTCATTATTGAAGTAAGTAATGAGCTAAACAATCGCCACTTTTTAAATAGTTATGAGTTGCGCGTTACGCGTTGAAAAAATAGAATTTTGAATCTAAAATCAGGTTAGGAGATAACTAACTGAAGTTTTCATGAATACGCCCATTTCGCAACCCGCAACAAATATCTGATATGCCGATTAATTTTATCCTACTTATTTACTTAGAACCAAACTACAATTCATGTTTCCTACTAAAATATACGTAAAACGTCGCCAACAATTACAACAAAAAGTAAAATCAGGTTTAATTCTACTACTCGGAAACGAAGAAAGTAGTATGAATTATACCGATAATCATTATCATTTCCGTCAAGATAGTAATTTCCTTTATTTTCTAGGTTTAGACCAAGCTGGTTTGGCAGGCATTATTGACATTGATAATAATCAAACAATTCTATTCGGTAATGAGTTGACCATCGACGATATTGTCTGGACAGGGCCGCAACCTGCCTTAACAGATTTAGCCGCACAAGTAGGAGTAACAAAAGTGAAACCTAAAAATGCCATTGCTAAGTATTTAAAAAAAGCTCGTAAAAAAGGACAAGCAGTTCATTTTTTACCGCCTTACCGACCAGAAAATAAAATTAAACTAAGCGAATGGCTAGGGATTAAAATCAATGGTTTATGCAGTCTGGTTTCTATTCCATTAGTGAAAGCAGTTGTAGCATTAGCCGCTATCAAAGCGCCTGAGGAGATTGTAGAGATGGAAAAAGCAGTCAACATTAGTCGAGCAATGCATGTGGCAGCGATGGAATATGCCAAACCGGGTATGACGGAAGCCGAAGTAACGGGCAAGGTGCATGGGATTGCAGTGAGTGGCGGAGGTAATTTGTCTTATCCAATTATTCTAACGGTAAATGGGCAAACCTTACACAATCATTATCACGGTAATGTTCTACAAAAAGGACAATTAGTGCTAGGTGATTTTGGGGCTGAAACAGCCATGCATTATGCTGGAGATATTACTCGAACTTTTCCAGTCTCTAAAAAATTTACGGCTCAACAAAAGGAGATTTATCAGATTGTTTTGGATGCGAATATGCAATGTATTAAGGCATCGAAACCTGGTGTGTTATACAAAGATGTCCATTTATTAGCCGCCAAAATCAAAGTGGAAGGTTTAAAAGCGTTGGGGATTATGAAAGGAGATACGGATGCAGCCGTTGAAGCAGGAGCGCATGCCCTATTTTTTCCACATGGCTTAGGGCACATGATTGGTTTGGATGTGCATGATATGGAAGATTTGGGAGAGGATTTAGTGGGCTATGATGAAACAGTACAACGAAGTAGTCAATTTGGTTTGCGGTCCTTGCGGTTAGGCAAGGCATTAGCAACGGGAAATGTCATCACCGTAGAACCAGGACTTTATTTTATTCCAGAATTGATTGCCCGTTGGAAAAATGAAAATAAGTTTACGGACTTCATTAATTATAAAACATTAAAGGGCTACCGAAATTTTGGTGGTATTCGAATTGAAGACAATGTCTTAATTACGAAGAAAAGACAAAGAGTTTTGGGAGACCCTATTCCTAAAACGATTAAAGAAGTGGAGGCGATTCGAGCGAAGGGGAAATAATACTTGGTTTTACCATACAGTCATTTAAGTTCACATAGTATTTTTGCTAAATGAACTTAAATGACTAAATGGTTAATAAATTTTTCCTTCCACTTTTATCTTTCCTCACTAGGTTTTAAAACAAATATAATAGATGCAGGTCGCCCCGTTTTCGGATGAATGGGTTCTTTAATAGCCTCCAACATCAAATCTGCTTTGGTAAATAATTTCACCCAATCTTCTAAAGTTCTAAAATACCATTTATAAGGTTGAGTAAATTTCCGTTTTAAACCTCCCCAACTATCTTTACGCCAAGCACTTTTATAGGGTTGATCTGTTGCTATTGAAAACGGATGTAAGGTTTGAATCACCATTTTACCATCTGTCTTTAAATAATCGGGTAACTTTTTAATTAATTGTGCCGTCTTTTTATTTTCAAATAAAGCAAAATTGATGCTGATTAAATCGAACGGTGCTGTTTTAAAACGCACCCCTTTTATCATCGTATCATAATCTTTTACTTGAAACTTGCCTTTTCCTTTTGTTTTGGCCGCTTTGATTAAGGTTGCCGTTGCATCAATTCCAACCGCCTTTATTTTATGCTGAACTAAGGTGTTCACCAACCAACCTTCCCCACAACCTATATCTAACACCGTATTGGGTTGGTTGGTCAAAATGGTTTGAAGGATAGCTGCATTCGTTACCAGTCGACGACTTTCTATTTCGTTGTTTTCAATAGTTTTTATCCATTTTTTGGCATTTACTGCCCATGATTTTAAGATTGGATTGGTGGATTTAGACATCGGTATTAATTCAGTTTAGATGGTTTAAATGTAAATCGTGGTTATATTACTAAATTGTTTTATTGTTACTGCATTAAGTAGCCAAAATAATCATTCAGCCAACAATATAACCATAAAACAATATAACCATTTTCACCATATTATTAATATTTTCGCCCCCCTTTCAGATGACAATAGAAATAACTACCTTTGCACCGCTAAAAATTGATCGCTAATGATTGATTACATTGGTAACAAATAAAATTAAAAAAATGGCGGTTTACTTACCGAAAGAAAAAAAAGAAGAGATCTTCGCTGAGTTTGGTGGAGCAGCAAATAACACAGGTTCTGTAGAAGGACAAGTAGCCTTGTTTACTTACCGAATCAAGAGTTTGTCAGAGCACCTACAAACAAATCACAAAGACCATGCATGTAGAAGAACATTATTGTCTTTAGTGGGAAAGAGAAGAAGATTATTACAATACCTATCTAAGAAAGATATTACTAAATATCGTTCTTTAATTGAAAAATTAGGTATTAGAAAATAATTCATATATTAGGCGAAAAGGTGTTTTGGGTTAACCGAAACACTTTTTCGTTTGATTTCGTAAGTTCCTCTAAGACAGGAAAAACAATAAACTATTATTGGACTTCCATTCACGGAAAAATCAGAAAATTAAATTTAGGCAACAGGGAAAAACGTTGCTATTTTAAACGGAAGTCTTAAAGTTTATCAATTGGAAAGCCTATACAAACGATTTCAACATAACCAAATAACCGAAATCCTTTCCAATTTATCAACTATAGAAGCCTTCCAATATTTATAACAGAAATAATTTCAATCCTCGACAATTTCAATAGCTATTGTAAGTGTTCTTTTTTGAAAAGCTTGTAAAGTTTGATTTTGTTAACCATTGTTATTGATTCATCTAATCGGTTCCCATCTTTTTGTTTGTAGTATTTATGATTGCAGCCAAAAGGATTTTGCCTTTTTAGAAAAAAACAAAACCTCATAAAATATGGGTTTACAAACTGCAATCAGCACGTCCTTTAACCTACCTGACGGGCGTGAAGTTACTATCGAAACTGGAAAGCTAGCTACACAAGCCGATGGCTCTGTTGTTGTAAAGGTTGGAAAGACCATGCTTTTCTGTTCAGCTGTTTCTACTAGAACACAGAGAGAAGGACAAAACTTCTTCCCACTTTCTGTAGATTACCAAGAAAAGTATGCCGCTGCGGGTAGGATTCCTGGTAACTTCTTCAGAAGAGAAACTAGATTATCTGATTACGAAATTCTAACCTCTCGTTTAGTGGATAGAGCGATTAGACCGCTTTTCCCTAAAGGATATATGTTCGATACCCAAATTATTATTAACCTTATCTCTGGTGAATTAGAAGAATTACCGGATGCTTATGCAGCTTTAGCAGCTTCTGCGGCAATGGCTGTTTCTGATATTCCTATTTCTGAGGTTTTATCGGAAGTGAGAGTAGGTAAAATTGATGGCGAATATGTCGTTAATCCTAGTCGTTCTGCTATGGAAAATGCAACTTTAGACGTTATTGTTGCGGCTACTATGGACAACGTAATGATGGTAGAAGGTGAAGCGGATGAATGTACAGAAGCAGAATTAGTAGAAGCTATTAAAATTGGTCATGACGCGATTAAGGTACAATGTGAAGCACAATTGGCTTTAGCTAAATTAGTGGGAGATAAGGCAATCAAAAGAGAAGTTGAATTGCCCGCAGAGGATGACTCCATTAAGGAAAAAGTAAAGGCATTAACTAAGGATGGCATTTATGCCGTTGCCAAAGGTGCTTTAAGCAAAGCAGAAAGAAAGAAGCAATTCAAAGCAGTTAAAGAAAAATTAGTCGAGACGCTTACCGAGCAAGAAGGCGAGGAATGGATGGAAGAGCACGGTAGTATGGCTAAAGACTATTATAATAAAATCCAAAAAGAAATCATCCGTGAAATGGTGATGGGGGAGTCTATCCGTTTAGATGGTAGAAAATTGGATCAAGTAAGACCTATCTGGACAGAAGTAGATTATTTACCTGCTGCTCACGGTTCTGCTATTTTTAATAGAGGAGAGACGCAAGCTTTGACTTCCTTGACTTTGGGTACAAAGTTAGATAAGTTGATGGTGGATACAGCGATGTTAACAGGATACGAAAAATTCATTTTACACTATAATTTCCCTGCTTACTCTGTTGGGGAAACGAAGCCGATGAGAGGGCCTGGACGTAGAGAAGTTGGTCATGCTAACTTAGCAGGACGTTCTTTGAAACGGGTGATGCCTAAAGATTTTCCATATACCGTTCGTTTAGTTTCTGATATTTTAGAATCAAACGGTTCGTCTTCTATGGCGACGGTTTGTGCTGGTGCATTAGCATTGATGGACGGTGGGGTGCCTATTACAGCGCCAGTTTCTGGTATTGCAATGGGAATGATTTCTGATGGCAAAAGAAATGCTATCTTAACGGATATTTTAGGAGATGAGGATGCATTGGGAGATATGGATTTCAAATTGACAGGAACAGAGAAAGGTATTTGTGCTTGTCAGATGGATATCAAAATTGAAGGACTTCCTTACGAATTATTAGAGCAAGCATTAGCGCAAGCAAAAGAGGCTCGTTTACATATCTTAAACGAGATGAGTAAATCATTGAGTGCGCCTAATGAAGATTATAAAGACCACGCTCCAAGAATTGTAGAAGTAATTATTGATAAGAGCTTTATCGGTGCCTTAATTGGACCAGGTGGTAAGATTATTCAAGAAATTCAAGAGGTTACTGGCACAACTATCAACATCGAAGAAAAAGATGGAAAAGGTCATGTAAATATTGCGAGTAGCGATAAGGATTCTATTAATGCTGCTTTAAAGCGAGTGAACGAAATTACTTACGTTCCTCAAGAAGGAGATGAATTTGATGCAGTGGTGAAAACGGTTATGCCTTATGGTGTATTTGTTGATTTCTTCGGAAAGAGTGGTTTATTACACGTTTCTGAGATTTCTCACACTCGAATTGATAAAGTAGAGGATGTCTTCAAAGAAGGCGACCCTGTAAAAGTAAAATTAATCGGCATAGATCCACGTACAGGTAAATTCCGTTTGTCTAGAAAAGCTTTGATGGAACGTCCTGCTGGCATGCCAGAAAGAGATGAAAGAAGAGGTGGGGGCGATAGACGAGACGATAGAAGAGGTGGGGATAGACGAGATGACCGTCGAGGCGGGGATAGACGAGATGATAGAAGAAGATAATTCAACTTCAATAACAACCTCAATCTCAATTTCAAACTAGCCTAAATTTTTAAAAGGGTTTATTTTTATTTTTGAAATTGGCATTGAGGCTGCCTCAGCCCGGGTGCTGAAATTGGTAGACAGGCATGTTTGAGGGACATGTGTACTACGTACGTGCGGGTTCGAGTCCCGCTCCGGGCACTTTGCTAAAATCGGTATTGAATTTATTTCAGTACCGATTTTTTTATTTGAAAAACAATGCAGTAACTGATATGTCTAAAAACACCTCACTTATTACTAAATTCTCTTAACAAGCTATTAATTTTCCTATTTTTATTGTAATTTTCTCCTATTGATAAAACAAAACTCCTCTGTTTTAGCGTTCTAAAAACATTGACTCAACAAACAATAGTGGTTTATGACTAGCCGATTAGTAATATTTACACTTATCCTTTTCTTAGGTACTGCCCCTTTTTCTGTTTTTGGACAGGAAGGTGCTATTCGATTAATCAATCCTTCTTTTGAAGATTATCCCCGGGCAGAAAGAGTACCGCACGGTTGGAGAGATTGTGGCTTCCCTGGAGAGTCTGCTCCAGATACCCATCCTAGTGGTGCTTTTGATGTCATCAAGTATCCAAGTGATGGGAATACCTATCTCGGAATGGTGGTTAGAGATAATGATACTTGGGAACGGGTTTCTCAACAACTAAGTACGCCTATTCAAGCGGAAACTTGTTACAGTTTTAGTATCAATCTCAGTCGCTCTGAATTATATGTAAGTGCAAGTAGAGAAACAGGGACTAGGGCCAATTATGTGCAGCCGATTAAGTTAGTCATCTGGGGAGGAGATGGATATTGTGAAAAACGAGAACGGTTGGGAGAATCTCCTCTAGTAGCCAATACTTCTTGGAAACCTTACGCTTTTAAATTTGAACCTAAACTCACACATACACACATTACCTTAGAGGCTTTCTATAAAACGCCTGTGTTATTTCCTTATAATGGAAATATTTTAATAGATAAAGCTTCGGATATTGTACCTATGCCCTGTGATGAAGCCCCTGTTTTAGCCAAGCTGCCAGAAGTGGAGTTTACTACACCTCAAGATGCTCCTGTCATCACTAAAAATAGGCAGTTTGCATTAAAGGCAGATATTAGAAATATTGATGAAAAATTAGCCGTTACTTTTAAAGTCAATGGTAGACTTAATAATAATTTCACTTTTAATGGCCGAACAGGAAAATTAACTGCTAAGGCGACCAATCTAAAAAAAGGGAATAATCGAGTCGTTATACAAGCAACCAATAAAGCAGGAACAACAGAAGATTCCGCTATTATCATCTACGAACCAGAAGAAGCGATTGCTTATCAAGAACCACCTAAGCAGCCACAGAGTTATAGTACTCCCGTTCAACCTAAAGTTATTCCATCCAATCCACCTAAAAAGCGTGCGCAGATAGAAGGCTTATCTAGAGCAGAAATTACCAAAGGGCAAATTATTAAAATTAGCTCTTTGTCCTTTAGGATGAATGATTCTACGATTACTCAATCTGCTGCTACTAGTTTGGATAATATTTATAATTTCCTAAAAGAAAATAAAGAAATTGTCATTGAAGTTGGCGGGCATACCAGTGGTTTATGTGACGATTTTTATTGTAATCAACTATCGACTGCAAGAGCAAAGGCAGTTACCTCCTACTTGCAACAAAAAGGAATTCAACAGAGGCGGTTAAGTTATAAAGGTTATGGTAAAAGCAAACCAATTGCTTCCAATAATACAACTGGGGGGCGGCGAAAAAATCAACGGGTGGAGATTAAGATTTTGAGTACGGATGGGTAAGTCAGACAGTAGGCAGTTAAACCCTTGATTTTCAAACCTGAAATTTTGTGCAAACACAGTTAACTAAACAGTCTCGTAAGTCAATAAAATATAAGCTTTATACCATACAATTTTTGCCGTTCGATATGGCAAAAATTGTTATAGAGCCAATTATTTATTCGCCTCTATTTCAGCTAAAATCCCCTTCACATATTTTCTGGAAACAGGAATAATTTTATCTGAATCTAATAATTGTAGCTGCAAGCCTCGGCTATTTCCATCCACATATTTAATCTGGTGTAAATTTAGTAGATAAGAACGATGACAGCGTTGAATGTAAGGTTGGGTAATTTGTGCTGTGATTTTGGTAAGGGTAGAGCGCAATAATTTTTTCTGTAGTTGGTCTTTTTCTTTATAAAATATACTTACATAGTTATCGGCACTCTCTAAAAATATAAGGTCAGTAGGTCGAATTTTTAACCATTCGCTCTGGTTTTCTGCGTAAATAGTTAATAAATTATTGACGGGAGGATTTATTACGGGGCTGAGCGTCGCTACATTATCTACCGACTGTTGCATTCGACTCGCCTTACTCAAATTTCTTCTAAGCAACCAATTCTCTAAAAGGATTGTGCTAATCATAACAGGAATTATGGCTAACACCAAAGTAATCCAACCAACATAAAAGAATTTTCCCCAAGTAAAATTTTCAAAATTATTCCAGATATTATTATAGACGAAGACCCAAATTGTTAAGGAGACAATGTCGTGTAAGGTCCAGAGGATGGATTTACCAATAGTCCATTGTTTAATATCAATCGGTAAAATTTTACTAATCAAAAAGTGATTGATTGCCAAAATAAGACTTACAACTAAACCATAACCTGCGGTAATAAAAACATTATCAAAATTGAAAACACTAGGAAAAGGTTTTAAAAAAATCAAAAAAATAGCAATAAATAACCCATGAAACCCAATCAACAGCCAGCGCATTTCCCAATCTTCCATCACAGGAAAAGGACGTCGGAATAATTCTAGTAGACTACCGATTATTCCATTTGCTTTAGGACCGGGTGTATGTGAGTTGTTTTCCAAAAACTATTTTTTATTTAGGAGGCTTCAAATTGATAATTCTTAGTGTTTATTCTAATTTTTTTGTATAGTAGACCGTATGCCGTGAACCGTGAACCTAATAAAGTCTATTATTCAGGTTGAAATCGCTTTTTTATTTTATTCACCTTCTCTTCTTCCCTTCCCTTGACAACCAAAACAATCTCTCCCCTTACTTTTTTCTCCACATCATAGTATTTAATTAAATTATCTAAGGTGTCAGGAACAACTTCTTCATGCATTTTAGTTAATTCTCGACAGACGCAAGCCAATCGTTCCCCTTCTAAATGTTCCGCTAATTGTTTTAGACATTTAACGAGTCGATGAGGAGATTCATATAAAACGAACGTATAGGGCAAGGTTGCTAAATAATCCAACCGCGTCTTTCGACCTTTTTTATGTGGCAAAAAACCTTCAAAATGGAATTTATCGCAAGGCAAGCCAGAAGCGACCAAAGCAGGTACAAAAGCAGTAGCGCCAGGCAAACACTCCACTCTTACTTCCGCTTGATGGCAAGCTCTAACTAGTAGAAAACCGGGGTCAGAAATGCCAGGCGTGCCAGCATCAGAGATTAAAGCAATATCCTGTCCACTTTGTAATAACTTAATAATGTCTGGCGTCGTATGATGTTCATTATGCGCATGATGTGACCTCAAAGGCGTTTCAATTTCATAATGATTCAATAGTTTTTTAGAAGTTCTGGTATCTTCTGCGAGAATAAGACTGACCTCTTTCAAAATCCGAATAGACCGAAAAGTAATGTCTTCTAAGTTGCCAATTGGTGTAGGAACGATAAATAGCATAGGTATAAAATAAAAAAAGATATGCCAAATTTACGCAAATTTGGCATATCTAAGTTTGTTTGGTCATTAGTTACCTAATGACTAAATGACGAATACACTAATGACTAACAGTAATGGTCAAAAGCCATAACTAAATTCTGTGCAATCATTTCCGCAGAACGTCCTTCGATATGGTGTCTTTCAATAAAATGTACCAATTTTCCTTCTTTGAATAAGGCAATAGAAGGAGAAGAAGGAGGATATGGCAATAAATATTCTCTCGCTTTTTCTGTTGCTTCTCCATTCACTCCTGCAAAAACAGTCGTCGCTTTTGTTGGTATTTTTGCATGCTTCATCGCAATTTTGGCTGCTGGACGAGCATTTGCTGCGGCACAACCACAGACAGAATTAACGACTAATAAAACCGTTCCTTCTTTTTGGTCTAATACTTGAGACACTTCTTCTGGTGTTGTTAAGCCCTCAAATCCAAAATCTGTTAAATCTTTGGACATTGGTGCGACTAAATGTGGTGGATACATATTTTTTACGTTTAATAAGTTTTTTAAAATGAATGTAGTGATAACTACATCAATACTGCAAAATTACTGGTTTTTTGCTAAAATAAATACAATCTTTAGCAAGTAAAGTTCAATTGATTTTATTAAACGAACATTATGATTCAATTATACCTTGTCCACTTTTAATTAGTCTCCTATTTTTTATAGCATTTCATCGCTCTTACTTGCCCTAACTCGTCTATAAACCAAATTTTGTTAATTGCTTCGCCTACTAAATAGTAGCTCTTAGATGCTGATATTATTTAGCATTTCTGATTGGTCATTATTTTAAAATTATCATCTCCGTATGGTAGCATTTTTAAAAAATTATTACTAAATGAAAAAAATTAGGAAAGAGAAATTTCTGTCTCTTTGAAACCAAACCTAAATATTTACTTAAAATCTATACAATTAATAATATATAAGGTCTTACTTTTGACGAACTAAAATCAAAATAGAGCGTCAGATAAAAAATTGATGAAGAGATAGCCAAACGTGTCGGACACCTTTGAGGTGTCCGACACGTAATTATCAATTTTCAATCTGACTATCTAA
>CALFWI010000154.1 GCA_937928615.1 uncultured Saprospiraceae bacterium
GGCCATATTTCCTTATACAAATTACCTGTTCCATCGTCAAAATTCTGCCGAGTAAAACGTCCGTCAACTTGCTCTACTAAAGCAAAAAGCCCCATGTATTCCCCATTAATAAGCAATCGAGCGTGAATAGCCCTCGGCGCAGGTACCTCCATTTTTCGGAAGAACCAATAGCCTAATCGCTCTCGCATTTGACTATCATCATTATTCAGAGAATGAAACTGTAATTTTTTTAAGCCATAAAACCTTGCCTCTGGGTCTTCCCAATTTATCTTGATTTTCATAGATAATTTAGTACAAGTTTTTCTGCCTGACGGGTTGGCCCAATTTGTACCAGATAAACAACCCACATAAGCCCCAACTGACCCTTTATAGCGAATACCAACGGGGTTAATCGTTTCACCTTCAAAAGTCAAACTACCTTCCACATATTCTTCTGCGGATGGGTCAGCATCAATTCTAGCTAAATCAGCAATTGGTAAATTTAGTTCAAAAGTGGGTAGTTTTTTTTGATCAAAAATATAGCCCGATTTTTCGGTAAGGTACTGTTCGTCACCCGTTGTCGTAGGCGTAGTTGGCGTAACAGTTGGTGTTTCAGGAGTCGTCGTTGGAGTTGGTAAAGTGGCTTCTTCTCCACCACAACTAACGATTAGTAGAAGACCTAAAAAGAATATCGTTTTTGTAAGGCTTTGCATGGTTAATTATTTTTCGATATGCTATAAAATTGACAGGCTTTGTATGGGGTGTTTTGATATTTAATTAAAATAAATTTAACGTAATGTTTATAAAAAACAAAAGCAGTAGTTGAATCTGTCGTTCGGTTACTGTTTTATTATTCTTAAGCAACTAAAGTTCGACTCTATTTTTTACAAAAAAGTTTCCTGCTCTACCTCTTCAAAAAAAGTTTCTAAGAAACCAATCATATCTGCTTTGGTTGCTGCATCTAAATGGTCAAAACTTTGGCAAGCTTGCATAAAATCCGCTTTTTGGGCTTTAAATTTTTCGCAGATAGGCACTAGTTCTGTTTTATTTTTACCTCGCCATTGCAAAAAGCGTTCTCGGACATGTTGAATAGGAATTTGTGGATGCGGAATAGCATAAGGCGCATTAACTAGTCCAGAATAATCAAAATCATAAGGAATAGGAGAGGGGACATCACTAGCTCCTGTTTGCACCCATTTAATATTATGTCCTCTAGAAAGGTTCCAATCGGTATTGCCAATCATGTATTGGAATAAAACCATGTTTTTGTATTGTTCCTTATCTACTCTGGCGATTTTATATTTTTCTGGGTCTAATAATTTACCAGCTAAGCGTTTGGCTAATTCCTTATTGGCTTCGATTAAGAACCCATAATGTTCCTCATCTGGCACTTCTCCACTTTCATCAATATATCGAATTTTAGCCAATTTTACCTGAAAGCTTTTGTCTGTTAATTGATTGAACAACTTATAGGCGAGGTATTCTTTTAAAACATAATCAACCTCTCCTTCCATACAATGGGTGACTAGTTTATAATTTTTAAAATTAGCAAAACCATTTGCTGCTAAGGTCTTTTTCGGGAATTTTAATTTAATAGGTGGAAAATCACAGATTTTTTTTCGAGTGACACCTCTACGAGAAATCTCTAAATCAAGCTGATGTACGCTATCGGCTCGAATTATTTTCAAGGAGGCTGGATGATAATGGTCTTCTCCATGCCGATCTACAAAAAGGTGGGTTAAGTCGCCCTTAATTTCTAGCGTTACCAAATCTTCTTCTGTGCTTAACCAATCAAAAATACTTGGTTGTAAATCCGTATCAATCTTTTGTGCTGGTTGACAAGCTGCTAAACATAAAAGTGTAGTTAATAGTACTAATCCATTCTTCATAGTAAACAAACTGTTTTGAGGTTTACCATAAAGTTAAAAAAATCCTAACCGAATCAGCATTCGACTAGGATTTTTTTAGGAAGCGTAATAAAAGTAGACAATTTTTTACTATAGGCTTTCTATATTTCTTATTCAGAAGTAATGAGCGTAACGTCTGATTGGTAAGGCAAGATTTGTCCATCTACAAAAGCAATTTGAGCAGAAATCACAAATACGCCTTGTCTAATTTTTGTACCATTAAATTCACCATCCCATGCCTTTAGTATTTCTTCTCCTTGAGCAATATCGAAAGCTTCATATACTAAAGCGCCTGATCTATCATAAATCCGTAATTCTTTAATTTCCGTCATCGCAGGAGAAAAGGGAATAAAAAATTCATCATTAATTCCATCACCATTTGGGGAAAAAATATTGGGGATATAAACAGGTCTATCCAGCGAAACAGCCACATCAACGGAGGCCGTTGACTGACAGTTATCCGAGTCAACTGCGGTTACGGTATAAGTGGTAGACCCAGGAGGTACCGTAGAAAAGTTAGGACAGTTATTACAAACAATAGAATCGGGTGTTGCCCAAACAAAATTAACGCCATCACTATTTGTACTCGTTTCAGCAGATAGATTAATGGTGAATCCTAATTTGGTTATTGGGTCATCCACATTAGCCGTTACTAAAAATTCCGCTGGTTCCATTATATTTATATTTTCAGAAGGAACTTCACAAGCTCTACTATCTTTTACAATCACCGTGTAATCTCCAGCAGGCAGACTTCCTAAAGTAGCAGTTGGTTGAAAAATAATACCATCTAAACTATATTCAAAAGGGGCACTCCCTCCAGTAGCATCAATGGTAATAGCACCATTGGTTTCTCCAAAACAAAGTACATTATCTACTTGCCCGACCGCTACACTTAATTCGGCAGGTTCAATGATGGCAACTAAATCACTATTCACAGGGCAATCATTACCATCTGTTACTGCAAGGAAGTATTCTCCAGCTCCTAAATTATTAGCAATATTAGTGATTTGTCCATCACTCCAATCATAGGTGTAATTACCCACGCCTCCAGTAACTTCGGCTACAATTCGACCATCTCCTTCTCCAAAACAACTAATGTCTGTAGGAGTAGTGGTTAATGCTAATTCATCTGGTTGGTCTATTAATACATCTAGCTGTCCACTTAAACATAAATTGGCATCTCTCACTTGTATATTATACGTTCCTTCTGGTAAATTGGACAAGGCCGTTGCTGGTTGAAAATCATTGCCATCTCCAAAATCATATAAGAATGGTCCTGCACCAGGGGTTGGTACATCGACAATGATACTACCATCTGATAAACCAAAACAAGTTGGTCGAGCAACTATAAAAGTTGGTTCTAATATAGGTTCACTTAAAACAGTATCTAAAGTGATGCTACAATTATTGACATTTCGGATAACGACTAATTGTGGCCCTGCTGCTAAATTATTTGAAGTATTCACATTCAATGCTCCGTTACCAAAATCAAAAGTATAATTGGTTAAATCATTTCCTAACTCCCCTGTTGGGATAACGGTAATAGCACCATCTACACCACCACCACAAGAAGGTTGGGTGATATTGGCAAAAGTAGCGGTGATAGGCACAAAATTTGGGTCTACGGTAAGTGAGGTATCTATAGTTAAGGTACAGTTATCTCTATCCTGAATAGTAACAGAATAATCACCAACGGGTAAATTGTCAGAAGCATTCTGAATATCAAAACCATTGCCAAAATTATAGACTAAGTCCATATTATTGCCGATTCCTACAGCATCTATGGTAATTCTACCATTTGTGGCTTCAGCACAGGAAGGTCTATTAATGGCTACATTTGCTGTTATTGGAGGAACAGCTGATACGGCCAAAGTAGTATCTATAGTCAATTCGCAATTATCTAGATCTCGTATTCTAATCGTATAATTCCCTGATGACAAATTCTCTGCTACCGTGTCATCTGAGAAACCAGTCCCAAAATCATAAACAAAATTAGCACCTATCCCGCTTCCAGACCCAGAAGCTACAATGGCAATACTACCATTGGTGGCTACATCGCAAGAAACAGGAACGATTGCAATATCTGCAGTAATTGGTGGAGTATCTGAGACCGCTAAAGTAGTATCTATCGTTAAGACACAATTATCTGCATCTCGAACAGCTATAGAATAATCACCAAAGGCTAAGTTCTCAGAGCTGTTATTAGCCATAAAACCATCTCCAAAATCGTAAATGAAATTAGTGCCTAGTCCACTCCCTGACCCAGAAGCGACGATAGTAATAGAACCATTAAAAGCAGCTTCACAGGTTGGTGGAACTAAATTTAGCGTAGCATTGATTGGTGAAGTATCAGGAACAATCAAATCGGTATCTACGGTAATAATACAATTATTATCATCTCTTATGCTAATAGAAAAATTACCAAAAGCCAAATTGTCTTGAGTATTTTCAGCGGAAAAACCATTTCCGAAATCAAATTCATAAGCGCCATTTGGATCTAGTGTGCCACCTGTCGCTTCAATCATTATCGCTCCATTTGTAGCAACATCACAGGTTGGGTTAGTTAAGTCAAGTGTAGTAGCAATAGGGGTGGGTTCTTCTAAAACAATCGTTACAGAATCTATACAAGTTGCATCGTTGGTAACTGTGACGGTATATGCCCCAGCAGTTAAATCTTCTATAATTTCTGTATTTTCATTATTGTTCCATTCAAGTGCAGTAATAGGAGGAATAGAGAAAGGATTTAAAGTAATACTACCTTCTGCGGAACCATTACATAGAGGTTCTTCAAAAATTGGTAGAAAACTGACACCATTATCTTGGTCACAACAGGGTTCTACCGAAACATCCAATACTTGTGTTAATGCCGTTTCGCACCCTAAATCTGTCATGATGGTTAAGGTAACCGTTGGACTGCCAATAGTGGTAAAACTAGTAGTTGCATTATCACCTGTTGCTGTTTCTGCACCAAAATCCCAAGTAACTGACGTAATATTCCCTTGTGTAAAGACAGAAGTATTCGTAAAGGTGACAGGTTCCCCATAACAAATATTGGTAGTCGAGCTCACATCAAAAGAAATAGTAGCAGGGCTATTAATTGTTGCATTGACCATGACCGTACAGTTATTATTATCTGAAATGATAATGTCATAATCACCAATAGCTAAATCAGCAATAGTGGTACCTGATGTGAAATTAATACCATCTGTACTATAGGAGTAAGGCATCGTTCCGCCAGCTACTGTTAATTCCACCATACCATTTGCTTCACCAGGGCAGCTGACATCTTGAACGCTAGCAACACTAGCTGTTAAGACGGGCGGATCTGTAATTGGGGTTGAAGTTGCTTCATAAGTACAACCATTAGCATCTGTAACGGTTACCGTATAAGTGCCTGGTGCTAAATTATTAATGCTTCGAGTAGTTGCCCCATTACTCCATAAATAAGTATAATCGGGAACACCACCTGTTGGGGTAATAATAGCGGTACCATCATTTGCCCCATTACAAGAACTCCTTCTTGCTTCTAGAATCCCGTTAATAGGATCTGGTTTGGTCAATGTGAATTCTACTGGATTACTTGTACAACCTTCACTATCAAAAACATCTATAATGTAACTTCCCGAATCTAATCTGTTCAAGGAAGTAAGATCTAAAGGGCCATTGCCATCATTAAAATCAAAAGTTAAAACACCTACGGCATTATCTGCAGAAATTTCAATTGATCCATTCGTTAAGTCGCCACAAGTAGGGTTTGCAGGGGTTCCAACAGTAATGTTTAATGCTCTATCATCTAGTTCAATAGCTTCAAGAGTCGTCGTACAACCACTATCATCTCTAACAATGACGGTATAATCTCCTGTATCCAAACCGTTTAAGGTTGCTGTAGTGACAAAACCGTTACCATCTCCAAAATCATATTCATAAGGCATTCTTCCGCCAGATGCCTCGATGGCAATACGACCATCTGCTAAACCTCCACAAGAAGGAGGGCTGACGGTTTCCACAGCGGTTAAAGCATTAGGAATAACAAAAGTATGACTAAGAGAATCTCTACAACCTGCTGCATTAGAAACGGTAATCGTATAAGTATCTGGTGGAAGGTTCAGGATATCTTCTGTATCTGCACCATTGGACCATTCAAAAACAGTCGGAAAGTTACTTTCATTAGTAACTGTAATATCAATAGCACCATTGGTATCATCAGGGCAAGCAATTTCAGTAATTGCAGGATTAGCTCCAATAGCTACACGATTATCAGATTCACAACAATCATTAATCGTAATAAAAGTTTCAAAGCGTGTATTACATCCAGTACTGGTTGTCACCATTAACTCTATTCGTTTAGTACCATTGGTCGCAAAGTCGAAAGTTTGAGGCAGTTTTTCTTGAGTAGTGGCTGTGACATTATTATCTCCATCTTCTACTAACCAGTCGTATCTAGTAATAGTCCCATTACTAAAAGTAATATTTTCCTCAAAAGTCACAGATTGCCCGAAACAAGCTGCTGTTGTACTAGGCATAATTTGACCTATAGGGCCGACCAAATCACCGTCCCCACCAAAAGTAATGGTAAAGCCGCCATCAGAGGTCGTATTTTCAATCATTAAACCATAGGTCAATCCTGCTTGCATACTTAGGGCTCTAGCAAAAGCATCATTAGGACTATCCTGACAATTCACAACGGCATCATTGTCATTTTCTACCAAGCCTGTCGCCCCTGTAAAACAGGCAGCAGCACATCTCAGGGCAACTGGGGTTCCGTTATTGGGAAGGTCAAATAAAACGAAAGCTATTCTATCATTAGGATTCGTTGGGGTGATGGTAAAAGACAAAGTTCCATCTGTCGCACCTTCCCACGTGAACCAAGTTGTATTGGTTTCCGTAATATTATTCGTACTAATACAAGTTCCATCGCCTTCATTAGTAGCAGTTCCAGCTCCAGTAAAAGAAGTAATAGTTACAGGTCTTTTATCACAAAGAATAGTTGCTGTGCCTAAATCTGGTTGTGCTTCTTGAGCTTGTAGAACGGTCGCATTGGTAGTAATGAAAAGAAGAAAACTACCAAGAATTAATTGGTTAATAAAGGAATTTTTCATAGCCCACATGGGTTGGAAATTAAGTGTTTGAGTAAATCCGTTAGAGAAAGTCAAAATTGAATCGCTGTCTTATATTGCATGATAGCAGTCTATTAAACGCTCAAAATCAGCAGAATCGTGTATTTTTTTATTTTTAATGTGGGCAAAAGTATAGAAAATGTAGTGAAGGTGATTATTGTTGCAGTTATTTAGTCAATATTATTTGTCTCCAGATGTCTGTTGCTAGTTGTGAGTTACCAGTTGCGAGTTGCCAGTTTGACTTACTAACCGACAACTGGCAACTGGTAATTCAGGCTGACCGCAAATGTTAATTTTTCTGACTTGCGAAGTTTTCAAAACTTGGTAAGTCTTGGTAATGAACAAATTAAATTTCCTTAGTCTTGAAGATTTTTTAAGTTTTGGCTATTTTCGGTCAGCCTGAACTGGGAACCGGTAACTGGCAACCAGTAACTCATTTAACCAAAGTAATATCTCCTCCAATGGTCTCTTCTACTTCATCTAAGAATAAAACTTTAGCAACAAACCCATAGACGCCTTGTTGCAATTCCCGTCCATCAAATAAACCATCCCAACCAAATCGACTATCTCCTAAGGGTAAGTCAGTACCATTATAAACCATATTTCCCCAACGGTCAAAGACTCTTAATTCGGTAATCCGAACAGCGGCAGGACCACCAAAAATGGTGAATTTATCATTATTTCCATCAAAATTAGGAGAAAAAGCATTTGGTATAAAAAGCGGTCTGTTCGGATTAACCATAACAAAAAGACTATCCGTAGCAGTACAGCCTGTGGCATCTGTAATTGTGATTACAAACGGCATATTTGTAAAAGGCATCGCCGTTGGATCAGGGCAATCACTACAGTCTAAAAAATCTGGACTAGACCAAGTATATTCAACTGGTAGCCCAAAAGGAGTCGTAGTTGTTTGAAAATCAGTAGAAAACCCTAAGTCAATAGTTTGGTCTGCTCCTGCATCTACAGATAATTCAGCAGGTTCACTAATACTAGCCGTTGTCGTTTCGATACAGCCATTTGGATCTCTAATTGTAAGCGTATAATCTCCGACAGGCAGCCCCGTAAGTGTTGGGCTACTCTGAAAATTATTACCATCTGCGCTGTATTCAAAATTGCCATTCCCACCAATCCCTTCAAGGATGATACTGCCCGTACTTTCCCCAAAACATAAGGCATCTACTACGTCTACAACCATTACATCTATCAAATCTGGTTCTATGATAGTAGCGGTACTGGTTACTTCACACTGATTCTCATCCCGAATAACGACGGTATAGTCACCTTCTATCAGGTCCCTAATTTGTTCAGTTGTTTGATTATTACTCCAATCAAACGTGTATCCTCCTGTTCCGCCTTCAACAATTGCGGTAATCATGCCATCATTTGCACCCTGACAACTAATATCTGTTCGGTCTAAATCTAAAGTTAAGGCGTCAGGTTGGTCTACTATAAATTCAAAATTTCCTTCACATAAATTAGCATCAATGACATTTACTTGATAGGTAGCCGCAGGAATATTATTTAAACTACTCGTGGTCACAAAACCATTGCCATCATTCCAATCATATTGATAATTGGGTGCTCCATTGGCAATGCTAATAGCGACTCGACCATTGCTGAAATCAAAACAACTTGGCATTTGTACGAGCAATTGATTGGTATCTAATGCCAATTCTAGTTCTCGCAATTCGATGACATTTTCTTCGATACAACCATTTACATCGGTAATCGTTACGGGGTAATCGCCTGAGGAAAGATTGGTTAATGAGGTCATTTCAGATGCGCCCATACCAAAATCAATCAAAATGGGGGCAGCTCCATCTTGGATGGTTAATTCAATAGCACCGTCTGTTCCACCTCCACAGGTTGGTTCTGTCAAAGCAGTAACGACTTCAAATGGAGGAATAGAATCTACCATAAAAGGAAAGGAATCTCGACAAGTTGCTACATTGGTTACGGTTACTGTATATAAACCTGGAGAAAGGTTAGCCAAATCTTCTATTTCACTATTATTACTCCATTCCAAACTATTAATTTCCGAATTACTAGTTACACTAAAATCAATTGCACCTCCTTGGTCTCCACAAACGGCATTTTCAATAATGGCATCACCAGTAATAGCATTCAAATCTTCGCAACAAGCTTCAACTACCACAACGGATGATCGAATATCACTCACTTTACAACCTAAATTAGTGGTAATCGTTAAAACCACTGATTTTTCTCCTGGTTCGGTATAAGAAACCGTATGAGGTCCAGGCCCAGTGACAGAAGTGGCCTCAGCTCCAACGCCAAAAGTCCATTCGTATTCCACAATTTGCCCAGCCGCAAAAGTAGAGTTGACTCCACTAAAAGAAACTTCTTCACCAGCACAAATGATATTAGTCGTACTATTAATAATCGCTTCGATTTGAGGTTCTGGTCCTTGAAATTCGCCATCTCCGCCAAATTCCATAGAAAAGCCATTCCCTGATTCTGAGAAATTATTAATTAGCACACCATAAGCTTTACCTGCTTCCATATCCAAAGCTTGTAAAAAACCATCTTCTCCGAAATCACATCCTTGGTCTTCGGATAAGTCAGTAGAGGTTAAATCCAATCCAGTAGGTCCTTCACAAGCAGTAGCCATGCATCTAAGCGCAATTTTTCCGTCTGTATTATTTAATCCATTAGGTAACTCATATACCACAAAGTCTAAATCATCATCTGGTTTAATTGGGTCTAGTGAAAAGGTCAATTGTCCATTATTTGCCGCAATCCAAGTAAACCAAGTAGAACTTTGTTCTGAAGTAACACCAGAACCAGGAATATCCAAACAAGTACCACGTGCTTCATTATTATCATTTCCTGTTCCAACGACTTGTTGAATCACAAATTTAGATTTGTCACAAAGTACAGAAGCAATTTCTAAATCAGAACCTGGTTCTGTGGGCGGAAAGTAGTTGTCAATACACATTTGGAAAGTACCTTCTCGACCACCTCTTCCTTGAATTCTAATTAAATAAGTCTCTCCAGGTATCAATCCTCCTTGATAGAGTTCTACAATATCCGTAGAGCTACCTCGTTCACATTCCAGTACTTGAAAACCATTATCACTCATTTCACTGCAATTATTATCTACATATAATTCTGCCTCTGGTTGCCTGAGCGAACCACCATTTCCATTTACGATTAAAGTCACATCTGTAGCAATAGCAGTAAAACGAAACCAAACATCTGCACCATTATTAGACGTACAACTACTACCAGAAAAGTTGGTAGAAGTAGCCCCTTCATTGGTGTATTCAGATTCTCCAGAACAACCTTGAATAATATTATCAATCAATAAAGCATTATGACATTCATCATTTGTTGGTTGTGCAAATAGGAAAATAGGGCATAAAAGAACTGCCAATAGGCTAAATAGCTTAGTATTTACTAAAGTATAATGATTATTCATAAGGTGATGTTTGTGATTCGGAAGTAGCAAAAGTATAACCTACTTTCCAAAATAAATAGGTTCGATGGGCTGACTCAATTTAATTATAGGGCTAGCAAGTACAAAAAAGAACACTTTACGGCATTTCTTGTTAAGAAATAACGAAAATTGTTGTTTGCTTATGTAGAAAAAAGTTTAAAACGACGTGTATTAGCCAAACTTAATCTTATTATGAAGCATTTTAAAAGAGTTATTTGAATGGCTAGTGCAGTCGGCAGTAAACAGTTGGCAGTTTGCAGTTGGTACATTTGCTTAACTATTTATTACCTTGCTGCGCTACATTGTTCTTTTTTAATGGTATGCTTATTATTTATTGAGACGAAATAATAAGCAATAAGTCAAATAAGGGGGAAAAAATGTATATTTATTTTTAAGAAAAGTAATACATTTGTAATCAACGATATGAAAAAAAATATACCTAATATTATTACCTCTATTAATTTGTTTTGCGGCTGTTGTGCGCTAGCTTGTATATTTTATGCTCGTTTTTATCCTGCTTTTCTATTTTTATTTGTAGGAGCTTGGGCAGATTATTTGGACGGTTTGGTAGCTAGGTCTTTGAAAGTAAAATCAGAGTTAGGAAAGCAATTAGATTCCTTAGCAGATATGGTTTCTTTTGGGGTCGTTCCCGGTGCGATTGTATATATGCTATTGGTTAGGGGAATGATTAAAAACTTTGAAAGTTTTCCCCAATATTTAATTTTAGCAGGATTACCTGCTTTTTTAATTACGGTATTTGCAGCCGTACGACTCGCCAAATTTAATATAGATACCCGTCAATCAGAAGATTTTATTGGTTTAAATACCCCTGCTTGTACCATTTTTACGGTTGGGCTGATGTTGATGTACCATTATGATTCTTATGGTTTGCGAGCAATAGTGATTAGTCCTTGGTTACTCTACCCAACCATAGTGGTGCTGTCTTATTTATTAATCGCTGAATTGCCTATGTTTAGTTTTAAATTTAAAAATTTTAAATGGGCAGGTAATGAGCTGCGATTTATATTTTTAATACTTGCCCTACTATTTCTAGTTGCTTTTAAAGAAGTGGCACTTTCCTTAATTATTATCATGTATGTTTTATTTGGGGTCTTTGGGATGATGACTGCTGCTAAAAAGATTTAGATTTTTAAAAATAGTTGATGTGAATGCTCAATATGTCCTTGTCTGGAGATGACGAAATACCTCTTTCCAGTCTAAAAATTGAGAATATTGGTGTTGCAATAATTAGTCATCATCGACGAATTCATCGTTCATCATTTATAGTTCATCGTTCATCATTCATCATTTATAGTTCATCCTTCCTAAGGTGCTAACCGTTCTATTTTCCATGTTTTTCCTTCCAAGGTATAACAAATCCTATCATGTAATCGACTAGACCGACCTTGCCAAAATTCTATTAAGGCAGGTTTAATCTGATAACCGCCCCAATGAGAGGGAATTGGTAAATGATCAGCGTCTTTATATTTTTCTTTTAAATCAAGGACATTTTGTTCTAAAATACTTCTATCAGGGATTACTTGGCTTTGAGGAGATGCCCAAGCCCCAATTTGACTGCCTTTCGGTCTACTGTGAAAATAATTAAGGGAAATTTCATGCGTTACTTTTTCAGCAATGCCTTCAATTCGGATTTGTCGTTCTAAATCTTTCCAAAGAAAGACGACTGCAATATTTGGATTGGCAGCTAACTCCTGCCCTTTCCGACTATCATAGTTGGTATAAAAAATAAAACCATTTTCATCAAAACCTTTTAACAAAACAATTCGAGCCGCAGGTTTTCCTTGCGCATCAACCGTTGCAATCGTCATGGCATTGGCTTCCTTAATTTGACTATCCAAAGCTTCTTGAAACCATTCATTAAACTGCTGAATTGGATTGGCATGAACATCCGTTATTTCTAAAGTTTTTGCTCGGTAATCTTCTCTTAAAGCAGCTATGGTTTGATTATTTACTTTCATTATTTATTTTTAGTGTGGGAGCATTTTAATTTCCTATGAAATCTTGTCAAGGAACTGAAGTTCCTCCATAGTATTTACAACAAAAAGAATTCAAAAGAGATTCAAAAGAAAGGAAAAAAGAAATGGGAAGAAAGGAAAAATATGGAAAGGTTTTCAATTTTTAAAAAAAAGCATAAAAAAACCCTGTCAAAAATCACTTGACAGGGACAAAACAAAAAACAAACACTATGAACAAACACTATCTTTAATCAAAATTGTTAAATAATAAAAACAATAATGATGTTGAGTCGAATAAAAAGTCTTTCCCTCCATCAACAAAAACAAGGTGTTAGCAAACACTTTAGTTATAAGCCGAAGGAGGGAAAAAACACCCCCGAGCAAGTCGGGGGACAAGATAAAAACAAAAACTATGAACAAACACTCACCCTATATTCGATAGAAATAAACTATTAAGTCGTTATTAATACATCCATACTACACTAAAACACAGCCCACAGTAGTATAATAACCCTTTGACAGTTAAATATAATTCAAAATTAATAAAATATATATTAATAAATAATATTTATATTAACTTTTATAATTCTTTTGAAACTTTTGTAGCCTTTGAAGAAAAGTCTATGCCATGAATGATATGGCAAATTTTAGTGAAAGTAAATTCCACTTTATTTAAACAGGGGATTTACTCGAAGAGTACTATTATCAAATCTGTTTAACAAAAGAACAAAAACCGAACCAAAAAATATTTTTTGGAAATAAAAAATAGAAAAAAAATAAAGAAGGTGTTTTTTAGTCAATTTTTTTGAGCTAATGAGCCAATAAGTAAGAGAAGTAAATGAGGAGAAAGTAGGTTGAATGGTTCGGTTTATTTTATAAATTTCATACCTCATTTTAAAAATTATAGGCTAAAAGAACTAAGTACTATTGGTTCAAATCATAAATCTTTAATACGTATTATACTGATTGAGTTGCAGGTTGCCGTAGATAGATAGTCAGGTAAAAAGTTGATAATCATCCGTGGTCTTTATTCATCCGTGGGGTTCTTTTCTATCCACGGATGAATGAAGGCCACGGATTTGACAAGCTAAACAATATTTTAAATATTATTTTTTAATCTGACGCTCTAGAAAAAACTAGCAACCTGCAACCTGCAACTATAAAATGACTGATCAATTCACTCAACTAGCAGTAGTAGCGATTGACGCTTCTTCATTTTCTTTAATAAAAAACCATAAAAAAGCAGAAATGCCCAAGGTGACTGCACAAATAATAAAGATTAAATTTTTATTATTGGCGGCACTAATAGCTTCGCCTATACCGAGAGAAGCGACTAATTGGGGTAAGACAACAGAAAGATTAAAAAGGCCCATGTATAGCCCCATTTTAGATTGTTCTACTTTTTGAGACATGATGGCAAAAGGAAGACTAACGGTTGCTGCCCAACCAATTCCTAAAATAGCCATTAAAACATAAATGGTCATTGGAGAAGTCCCGATGAAAAAAATACCTGCATAGCCGATGGCCATAATCGTAATACAAATAGCATGCGTTCGCACTCTACCAAGGCTTCGAGTGATTGGTTCAAGTACAAATGCTGGTAAAATAGCAGCAACTGCGTTCAAAATTAAGAAGGCAATAGAGACCACTTGCCCCATTCTATCCGCAGATAAATCAGGCATAGTCGATTGAATATAAGTAAACATATACACAAACATGGTCTGAATACCCACCCAAGTAAACGAATGAGCAGCTAATACCTTTTGGAAACCAATTAAACCAGCTTCCGATTTACTCTTTCCTACCTCGGAAGTCGTAACAGCTTTTATTAAAAGGGCAATCGTCAGCACAAAACAGAAAATTTCGACATAATAATGGTCTTTTTCAATACCTGCCAATTTAATCCCCATCGCATAAATCCCATAAATCAAAAAGCCCCAAAGTGGTTGAATCGTTTGCAGCATTTCCAAAAAAGAGATGGTCGAATCACTGCTACCAGCAGCGATGTCACTAGTGTCTGTTAAGGTTTTTGGTTCTTCTATAAAAAAGGGTGGGATAATAGATAATACTAGTACTAAAAAAGCGCCAAAATAAATCAAGGCTATATTTCCCCAAATAGCCGCAATAACATAAGCTAATACCCCAAAAGTACCAGAAATAGTCTGCATCCAAGTATAGCCCTTTGTACGTTGTTCCCCTTCTGGCGTCACATCTGCAATTATCGTTCGAGTAGGATTAAAGCCAACATTGATGGCTAAATCTAAGCTTAAAGCAATCGCAATGGCAATCGCTAAAATACTTTCTACGCCCATTGAAGCAGAAATGACCCCAATATTGGGTAAGGCTAAAAGCATTAAAGCGGCAATAACTCCACCAATCAAAATAAAAGGGCGTCGCCGACCATTCCAAAACCAGACCTTATCACTAATAATTCCAAAAATAATTTGTCCAAAAATACCTGCTATCGGTCCTGCTGCCCAAACCAATCCTATTTCGTGAATGGCTAAATTGTATTTAGTACTCAATATCCAACTCAAGGCAGAAATCTGTACCGAAAGCGCAAAACCCATTGCCGTTGAAGGCAAACTCAATAAGGCATAGAACGTATTAGATAATTTTTTTTGAATAGCTAACATTCGCAAACGTTTTGGTGTGAAAATTTGATGAAACTAAAGGCTGGAAATAGTAAGGTAGGCGAAAGGTAAGGAAAATAAATTAGAGCTTGTTAGGGATTTGTTTTTGGAGTTAAAAAAGATGATTTTTTTGTACTGATGATGTGAAATTTCTTCGTAATAGCCATAGTTATTGCTAATAAATTTTACGAAATCAGGGCAAAAAAGGCGCTTTTTTAACCCAAAGGATAAATTTCTAACAAGCTCTTCGTGCATTCTTATCTTTTTTTGAAAATAAATTAAAATCATTTATGCATTTCTGGCTGCTATTGCATCTATTAGGCAAATACATTCATTACCCTAACTAAAAAAATCATATCATGTCTCCAGAAAAGAAAGCCTTAACGTTAACGATTCCAGAACCTTGTGGGGAAGATTTTAATGCCATGACGCCTGTAAAGGGCGGGAAATTCTGTGGGTCTTGCGAAAAAACAATTGTTGATTTCAGAACAATGAACGATTATCAAATTTTGCAATTTTACAAACAAAATAATGGTAAAATCTGTGGTGTTTTTAATCATCGACAATTGAATCGAGCAATGCCTTTTCCTTTGGAAAGAAAACCTTCTAGGAATTGGAAAGCAGTGGCAGCTTTGGCAACAGGGTTATTATTTAGTGGTGGATTGGTTGGACAAACTACGGCGCCTACAGTTGGAAAAATAGCGGTCGCAACACATACGACTAACAAACCAGTTAAAGTAGAAGCTTCGACAACTCCAGAGAAAATTATTAGCGGTGTGGTGAAAGACCAAGCATTAGGCGAAGCATTGATTGGCGCTAATATTATTATAGTAGGGACGACGCTAGGCACTTCAACCGATATAGATGGTCATTTTGAATTAAGCATTCCAGCTAATTTAGTAGCTTTTGAATTAACAATAACCTATACTGGTTTTGATTCTCAAACATTATTATTTAACGATAAATATCCTATTCCTAATCATTCAATAGAGGTAACATTAGGCACATTTGATCAACCCATGATAATGGGCATCATGATAGCCCCTGATTTTGAAGAAGCTCCGACTTGTGGAACAGATGAAATGGTTGAATTAGAAGATATTCCTGAAATTACTCCAGATGTAGTCGTTGAAAAAGAAATAGTTGTGGACCAACAAATGACGGTTTTCCCAAACCCTTTTGTCCATAATTTGAAAGTGAGTTATGATTTTGCAGCGAAAGGAGATTATCTATTTAATGTGTACGATATGAATGGACGGTTATTATTTGCCAAATCTTATACTTTATCCAAAGGAGAACAAACGGTGGAATTAGAGATGGCAACGAAAAATTTAAACCATGGCGTCTATATTTTACAACTTTCTGATAGTCAGGATAGGGTTTTGGCAACGAAGAAAATTTATAAAGGGCAAGCGTAACTGGTAGCATCCCGATGGGTGTGGCTTTAATCTGATGTAGAAAAAATCCTGAAGGGATTGAACACAAATAACCCCGTATGAAATGCGGGGTAGCGTAATATTTGATGATTTTACAACTCTGAAAGAGTTGAACAATAATTTTCTTTTTGTTCAAC
>CALFWI010000155.1 GCA_937928615.1 uncultured Saprospiraceae bacterium
GGGAAAACAATATTGGAGACAATGGATAAGGTGAGGAGGTAAAATAAAATACCAAAGCTCATCCAGTCCTTTTTGAGAACGCCCAATAGCGCATAAACACCCAAAGCGACATGTACTAGAAAAGCCAAAATAACACGCCAATCTCCCCAGCCCATCACATCAATGCTTCGCGGATAATAATCATGGGTCAATGGATGTGGAAAAATTAATAACTGAATATATTTCCCTAAAGTAAAAGTGATAGTTGCCATTTTCTCTCCAAAAGCCAAGGCTACCCATCTACCATTTTCTATTTTTAAGAAGGGATTATTCATCAATTCCATGGAAACTTCTCCACCAAAATTACCACCTAAAACTTGACCTCTAAGGACTAAAAAAAGAATTGCACCTAATAAAAAAGGAAGGGTTTGTGTGGCAATTTTTGCTAGTTTAGCTTTTGTGAAAATGAAATAGGTCAAGGGGACAACAGCTAAGAACGTAATGGCGTTTTCTTTTGCCATTAAGGCCAAAAAGAAAATCAATCCAGCTATAATATTTAGCCAACGCTTATTTTCTTGATATGCCTTAATAGAAAATAATAAGGCGGCTAAACTACCCAGTAAAGTCATTATTTCATCTCTTCCTTTTATATTGGCGACGACCTCCGTATGAACAGGATGCGCCATAAAAAATAAAGTGGTCAATAATGCCAGTAACTCCCCCGAAGGCAAATCCCCTCTTGCCCTAAATAATTGTATCAGCAATAGATATAAAACGATGCCTAGTAAGCCATACAGCAAAACATTTCCCAAATGTCCGATAAAGGGACTTTCTCCAAATAAAGCATATTCAGCCGCAAACATAACTAAAGTCAAAGGACGGTAACGACCGCCTGCCACTAATTTATCTTTGCCTTCTACTTTAAAAAAACCGTAAAAAGTATCGTATTTTAGAATACCAGGAATGCCACTAAATCCCTTCGTCGTAAACATGTTGTCGTAGATGACGATGGCATCGTCTTGGGTATATTCGTGCGTTAAAGTATTGCCATAGAGTAGGAAAGCAACAACAAAAATAAGCCATTTATGCAGGCGAGTATTTTTTGTCCAACTAGTACTAGTTAACTGATTTTGGAAAATCTGGCCTTTAGGCGATATTTTTTTTTTCGGTTTTTTATGTTTAGCCATTCGTTGAGTGTTTGCTGAGTCTTCGTACAAGGGAACTTCAGTTCCCCGAAAGGTCTTATACAGGGAACTAAAGTTCCCTGTTACTATAAAATCTCTTTTAATTTTTTCATAGAAATATTGGCACCACAAATAATAAGTACGACGGTTTTACCCCGATAGGTTTCAATTTCTTTTAAAAAACTAGCTACTGCTACTCCTGCTGCACCTTCTATAATTTTATGATGTTTTTTGGCAATCAATCGAATGCTATCTGCAATGGCGACTTCTGAAACCAAGGTATAATCATCCACATATTGTTGACAAATTGGAAAGGTAATTGAACCATCTTCTAAACCACCTGCTGAACCATCAGATAACGTTTCTTCAAAGTCGATAAACACCACCTTTCCTGCTTTGACACTCAGATACATTTCGGGTGATTTTTCTGGCAGACAACCGATAACCTTAGTCGTTGGGCTAATATTTTTAATGGCAGTTGCCACGCCTGCCATCATCCCTCCCCCTCCGATACAGCCCAATACATAATCAATTGGTGCTTTTGCTTGAAAATTCATTTCTAAGGCCATCGTTCCTTGTCCCGCAATAATCATTGGGTCATTATAGGGAGATACCCAAATGAGGCCTCTTTCTTCGGCTATTGCTTTGGCATGTAATTCTGTTTCCAAACTATTATGGCCAAAAAATTCTAGACTTACGGGATAACTTTTAAGCGCTTCTATTTTAGCAGGAGACGCATTTTTTGGTAAGAAGATCGTACCTGATGCGCCTGCAATAGATAATGCTCTAGCAAATCCTTGGGCATGATTGCCTGTAGAAGCGGTGATAAAACCAATTTTTCGTTCTTCGGCGGTAGTAGATAAGATTTTGTTTAAAGCGCCTCTTGCTTTAAAAGAACCTGTATATTGTTCATTCTCTAGCTTTAAATAAACTTGTCCGCCAGATAACTGACTTAAATAATTAGAAGGATATAAGGGGGTTCTTAGGATATTTCCTTTTATTCTTTTTTCAGCAGCTATAATTTCTGGAAACAAATTCATTGAAGTGATTTTGATGACTAAAGTTATTGGTAGCGCCAGTAGCATTTATTTTTTGTCAATACTAAGGAGTGTTTGGCACTACAGAAATCGCAAGTTACGGAATGATTGGAAAATCCTATTAAAAATGAAGCTAGAATCTAAGAAGAAAGGTTAGAGCTTGTTGAGAATGTATCTTTCGGGCTAAAAAAGCGTCTTTTCTATCTTCAAAACAAACGCCCAACAAGCGCTTATAAAATAAAAAAGACCGCCTAACGAAGGCGGTCGTAAACGGACTATGAGAAAACCAAATGAGAAAAGAAAAAAACATTAAGTCTAAAACACTATATTTTTAGAGAACTTAGAAATCAGACGGTCCATATGGATTGTCAGAAGTCAGATAATCCTCTGTATAAATCTTAAGTAAGATTAATCTAATCGATGTAATTGATATTTTTCAATAACTTGAATTAATTGTTTACTATAATCATTAGCTTGACTAAATCCTGCTCGTTCTAAACCTTTTGCCCATTTTTTATAATTCTTTTTGTAAGCTTTTAAAGGGGCATATTTTTCAGTAGATAGTAATTGACTATGGTTTCTCCAACTTTCCCAAGCGCTTTGATAAGTTCTAATCATGGCTGATTGAGTACCAACTTGGAAACTTTCACAATTTGCTCCTTCTATACAAGTAATAGCAAAATGATTATTGTATTGACTCGCTAAGCTATTAGTGCCTGCATGGCTGGCTAAAAGCGCCTGACCCATTTTAATGCTTGCAGGGATATCAAATTTATTCATTTCTACCACTGCCACTTTTTTAAAGCGATTGATATAATTTTTTACTGCATCATCATTCAATGCAACTGCTGTAGGCTTAGGAGTTGTATGTTTAACTTTTTGAGAAAATCCACCTACCATTAATTTTGAAGCAGCAGCAGTCGATTCTTCAGATAAAGTATTTGGGCCTCCTAAATTGATATTAAATTGTAAGTCTTTTTGAAAGAACGCATACAAAAACAATACAACTAAAGCTAGTCTAAACCATGGAAAAGGATGACCACTCAAATAGTTTTTAATACTACTTTTTGCTGTGGTTATTAATTGATGTTTGGCAGCAATCAATGGAACTTTAATCGCTATTAGAAGCCTCCTTACTAATTGTTGCCAAGTAATTTCTCGATAGACACTCCTATAAATATCAATTCTATTTTTTGTTTGTTTTTGATTTTTTTCAGCTTCAGCTTTTGGAAATAAATTGAGTTGATTCATCATAAAATATTTAGTAGTGACTAAACTAAATGTTACTTTAATTTTTTGGGTAGTATTTAAAATAGGGTATTGGTTTTGTTGGATTGTGCTTAAATGTTTGGTTTGTTTTAAATACAACACAAAATAAAACAATTTATGTCTTAATTGCAAATTATTTAAAACAAATAATTTTATTTTATTTTAAATAGATATGCAAAGTGCTGTTAGTCAACATTTTATAATTTTTGTTTTTTATTTTATTTTAAAACATTTTTCTAAATCTATATTTTCCAATGCCTTCCATTTTTCTTAATTAATCTGCCCAAATAGTGCTTTATGTTACTAAATAAACCTTGTTACTATTCAGCAAAGGGTATTGGGCGTAGGGCAAAGGGGAGACCTATTGGTAGTTGAAATATTTTCTCTTGTAAATTTTCACAGCTACTTGCTGCTTTACACATCTCTGCCCCATGCGCTAAGCCCTTTGCTGAATAAATCTAAATCTTTTAAATAATGTCGAATATCAGGTAACAATCAGCTTTAGCGACTTAATTGAGAATAAATGATTCACCTATTTTTTAGTCGTTTCTTAGCGCTCTTGTAAATAATTCTACTATTTTTGCGCTTAATTTAAAAGAAGGTTTATTCATTAGTGCTAAAGCCTTCTCTCTTAATCTTTATCATTAGACTTATGAAATTATTAGAAAATAAAGTAGTTTTAATTACGGGTGGTTCTAGAGGTATTGGCTCAGCTATTGTGCATAAGATGGCAAGTAATGGGGCTAATGTTGCCTTTACTTATCATTCCTCCGCAGAAAAAGCAAATGTCGTAGCCGAAGCTGCTGCTACAAATGGAGTTACCGTAAAAGCTTATCAATCCGATGCTAGTTCTTTTCAACAATCTGCTGAATTGATTAAAAATGTGATAGCCGATTTTGGCAGAATTGATGTCTTAATCAATAATGCAGGTATTACTAGAGATACTTTAATGCTTCGGATGAGTGAAGACCAATGGGACCAAGTGATTGAAACGAACCTAAAATCTGTTTTTAATTTGACGAAACATGTACTTCGTCCGATGTTAAAACAGCGAAGTGGTTCGATTATTAATATGAGTTCAGTGGTTGGAGATTTCGGGAATGCGGGACAAGCGAATTACGCTGCTTCTAAGGCTGGTATTTTTGGCTTTACAAAATCTATTGCTAAAGAGGTTGGTTCTAGAAGTATCCGATGCAATGCTTTAGCACCTGGTTTCATCGAGACAGATATGACGGAAGAATTAGATGACAAAACTAAAGCTGCTTTTTTAGCAAGTATTCCATTAAAACGATTGGGAAAGGCCGAAGAAGTTGCAGATGCTTGTTTGTTTCTAGCTTCTGATTTATCTACTTATGTTTCTGGGCAAACAATTAGTGTTTGTGGTGCTTTGAATTGTTAAGGAGCAGAGTGCTTGGGGCGAAGGGCAGAAGGTGACAGAACTAAGAGATAATGACGTGTCAAACCAAGCTATTAGCGACATAGAAAAATAAAAAACCGCTAGCGTCTGATTCAGACGCTAGCGGTTTTTACATTACTCAGGTAGAATGCCTAAGTTACTGAGCAAGTATTATTAAAACGGCAAATCATCTTCTACTGAACTTCCTCCTGTCGTTGCAGGTGCATCATCCAAAGTAGGGAAATCACCTGCTGGTGCTGCTGCTGCTGGAGCCGCCGCTGGTGCTGCTGCCGTACCTAATTCAATTCTCCAAGCATTCAAATTGGTAAAGTATTTTCCTTGCCATTCTCTTCCTCTTAAATTGAAATGCACTCTAATATTATCCCCTTCATTAAATTTATCAATTTCATCACATTTATCTTGTACTAATTGAAATTTAACCATTTGTGGGTAACGTCCATCATCCGCTTCAATGACAAATTCTCTAGCTTGAAAGGACGCCGTTTTATTTTCCGTATCAAATTTTTTGTGCAATTTTCCTACTATCTCGAATGACATAAATATTTTCTTTATAAAGTTACTAAAATTAAGTCCTACAAAAATAAACAAATATTTGAAAAAAAGTAAGGGAAACCATTAATTGTAGCACCTAATTATGCATAAATTTGATTTTTAACCTTTTTTTGGGTTTATTATAACGTAATTCGCACACTAAAATTATGAGTTCCGCTAAATGGCTGTGTGGCTCGATATGCATAATCAATACCAAATCGACTGTTACTTCCTTTTTTTGGAGGTACTTCTAAAGTAACGCCAGCACTTAGACCAGAATAAACTGATTGCTCAAAATTTCGCTCAGCGCTCAGCCCTACTTCTGCTTTATAACCTGCTCTAACCATAAAATTCTCTTTTAAAGCATATTCGACACCTGCTCCAATTTGGTCTCTAGCAAAGGAATTAGCTGTAAAGTTGCCCAAAATAGTAAAGCGATTATCTGCATCCAAATTAAAATCATAAGACATGCCAATATTTAGGACAGAAGGTAATTCAAATTGAGCAGAACGTTGGTTCACGGTAATATCATAAGAAAGTGTACCGTCGGGATTCTCTGTTGGGAAAGACAAACCTTGTCCCCCAAAACTCATTCTTGAACCAATATTTCTTAAAGAAATACCGAATTTAAAATTATCTTTTGGACCAGTTACATATTGCACACCTGCATCCAAGGCAAATCCAAAGGCGGAGACATCCGAAATGGATTCCGAAATGGCTCTAAAGGTAATCCCTACAGAAATTTTGTTCTCAAACATATGGGCATAAGACAAGCCTAAATGGAAAAAATTAGGGGAGAAAGTAGCGCCTGTCCCTGCGGGTTGATCTTCGGTTGTCACCTCTATATCTCCCATATCTAAAGACATAATACTAATGCCAAAAGTACCATTCTCGCCTACCTTTTGACCAACACCAAAAGCATTCATTTTAACATCCGTTGGTTCTAAATAACGAGCATGTCCAATCAAGACTTCTGTTTGTCCACTAATTCGGCTTAGTCCAGCAGGATTTAGCCTTAATGCTTCCACGCCCATAATCATAGAAGTAGTCATGGTATGTAAACCTGCGCTTCTTGCCCAAGGATTCATCAATAATTCATAAGCCCCAGCCTCTCCTTGTCTATCAGGGTTTCCTGCTTCTATTGTTGTCGTAAAAAAGAGGAAACAAAAAAGTATGCTGTATAAAATTTTATTCATAATATTTTTTTGAGATTAGAGATTAGAGAGCAGAGAATAGAGATTTTACCGTCTCTATTCTCTAATCTCTCCTCTCTGTTCTTTGCTATTGCTATAAACCAGATGGGTCAAATTGTCTTTGAACACCGAACCATTTAATGGTCTTTTCTCCTAATCCTGGCGCATCGATATGCATTAAATAAGTACCACTAGAAACGGGAATCCCTTTACTGTTTTTTAAATCCCATTCTAAAGCTGGTGTAATTTGCTGTTGTCGAATCGCCCGATTATTACCAGTGACAGGACGGCCAGTTTCGTTTCTTATGTATTGGCGAATAAATCGACCATCTAAAGAATAAATAGTTACGGTAGCATTCGCTGGAAGGTTAGTTATCTTAACCGTGTTACTAAATTGAGAAGTCTCATAGGCAGAATAGCCCAAATATGGGTTTGGAACGGCTTTAATTGCTTTCAAAGCTTCGTCCATATCGGCCTCTGAAGCAATTTCATCTGGAGCCACACTGTCTAATTTGATTAAATAAGTCGGATAGCCATTAAATTCACCTGTACCATCTTCTACTTGGTAAGGATTATCTACTCTCAATTTAACGGTTACATCATTAGGAATTAACCCTTCATCGTAAGACAGCATATTTGTTCCTTCTGCCGCTAACAACATTCCCGACCAAGTAATCTGCTCTAAAGCTCTTCTTTTTCTAAAAACGCTTGCGCCAAAAGCAGGGTCTAATCGCTCTCGAATTTCTGCACATTCATCATACTCTGAATCTGTTACATAGACAAAATGTTGTCCACCGGCATAGAGGTCAAATAAAGAAGGAATATCTGTTGTAACCGCTCTAAGATTAGAAGGATTAAAAGCCATGTCGCCTCCTCTTGGCGCTTCGCCTAGATAATTAGGATTTAACCCCTGTAGCGATGAATTATCTGCTCTATAGACCGAATTTTCTCCAAAGAAAATATTTAATCTTTTGCCTGATTCTACATCAATTGCATAGCCTGGAAACCAACCCATTCCTACACCGTCGCCATCTGGTGAAGGCAAGCCGTCTGCACCAGCATCTAAACCGACAGATGGCGCATTTCGTACATCAAAATTAACGGCGCCATTTTCTGTTTCTAATCCTAAACCTTCAAATTGACTGGTATAATAAACATTGGCAGTTTCAACAATAACACAACGACTCCACTTAGATTTATCACTTGTAAAAACAATGTCTACATTATTTAAATCTCTTACACCAGAAACATTATTGGTAAATTTAGAATTTCGGACAATATTGAAATTCCTATTTTCATTAATCCATGCAGGAGAAATATAAGAATTGACAGGAATTAACCCTGGGTTATTCGTTGTTTCTTCTGACCTATCTTCAAAATCAGATAGGATAAATGGAAAAAATAAGCCTCCTGAAATATTAATTAAAGATTCGTCTTGATCAACAGGTTGACCTGCCAATGAGCCTGCGGTATATAATTCTAATGCTTCACCAGAACTAGTTTGAAGATAATTAAAGGGATACTGTCTAAATTCTGGAACAAAACCTAACCATTCAGGTTTGCTCGGGTCGCCATAGTTGGTTGCTGAACCAATCACTCCATTTAGGCCTGTACCCATTTCTCCGACTTCTGGCCGTTGCTCAATCGCAATAGAAAAACCATATTCCCCTATTATTTGCTCATTCAACAAATCAATCGTTACAGCAGAAGCTATTTCTGTACCATCTGATAAATCTGTTAATACCCAATTGACTTCATCATCTAATCTCGTATTATTCATATTTTCATCGACAAAAGTCAATTGAAATTCTCCATTTTTAACAGCAAAGGGATCATATATCTTAACATCAATTGGCCCTCGGCCTGCTTTATAGTCAATCTCTCCTGTAAAGCTACCATCTAAAATAGCTTCAACGGTCGATTCTTTAACATCCAAAAAGACACCACCTGCACCAATTCCATCCAATCGAGTAATTTCCGCCCCACTTCCAAAATCAGCATTCAATTTTTTAATGACAATTTCCCTTGGAATAACGGTATAATAAGGGTTCTCTCCGTCTCCAATATTTCGACGACCTTCTAGATAAGGTCTTCTTTGTCCAACTACATTTGGAAACTGCGTAAACTCTTGATAATTATTATGAGCATAAGCAATAGCAGTGAAATAATATTTTCGCTGATTAATCAACGTTCGGTCACCGTCTGCAAATTGGTCTTCTTTAATACTGAAAGTATGCTTAACCCCTAAGTCTTGTCCTTGTACTTGAGATTCTGGTACCCATATTTGGTCTGGTTGATTCGGTCCCGCTGATCCAGGATTTGGTAAGGATGACCAATTGAAAATTTCACTCACTCCATTTCTTTTATCCACTTGAAAAATAACTCTGGCCTTATTGGGGTCATCTAATTCTGCAATACTTACATTTGGTCCAGATAATTGAAATAATTTATACCCTTCAAATTGATAAGTTCTATCTGCTTCAGGAAGAGAAGTTGGTGCTTGTAAATCAACTTCCGCATATGCTTCTTTTGCATTATTAGAAGTATTATCATCGTTCGTTAAAATAGCAATAATTTCTTGATCCAACTCAATCCAATCTACATCTGGTGCATCTGGACCATCTGTAATATCAAAACAGTTATCAAACAAGGCTTGTGCTACATCATCTGCAAATAATAATGGTTCAATATTAGGATTTGGATGTTGTACATCTGGTACCCATACCACTCCAACAATTAATTCATTTACCGCTCCTGGATCTAATCGGAAAGGACCAGACGCTTGAATCGTTCTGGTATCGAAACCCTCCAAATTTTCATTCGCCATGGTCCAAGCCATAGGGTCATCTGGTCGATTAGGAAAAGCATATGGAGTCACATCCGTACCTAGGGGGTCATAACCTGTACCTCCAGTTGTAAAAGGCGTTCCATCCTTCCATCGTCCTGATAATAAGTTATAATAGTCTGAGCCTTGAACAGGGTCTCCCATTCCTGTTCCTCCATCTGGTGCAGTATCGTTTCTTAAGAAATAAGTAAAAGAAGACATCGGCAATTCTACAATCGTATCTGGTGCTTCTCCTACGGCTGGATTGACTAAACTTCCATCTGCGGCAAATTTCTTAGGCCCTAATGGCCCTCTAAAATAATCGACTCCTAGCAATGGTACTTCATCACAATAGGTATTTACTTGTCCGCCCACATTACATTCGCACCCCGTAATTCCATCCAACATATCTCGATTGTAAACAAAAGCTAAACTTCTATCAATATCGCAACCTACAAAATCATCATCAGGACAGCCCAGATCTGCATCGACCCAGATGGCAAAATAAGTACTATCAATACTCTCAATTGCTCGATTGATTAATTTGTACCGCTGAAAGGTCATGTCATTTATTTCATCATTCGTGGCATA